>DATFLA010000315.1:0-2465 GCA_035268305.1 Bacteroidales bacterium
CGACAGGCTAACTGACACAGCTCTTGCAAAGAACCTCGGATGCAGGGCCATATTCCTGGGCAAAGAAGAGACGAGTGATGCCATTCTCACAACTACCGACTGGAATGAGATTTACGCATGGCTTAAGAATATACCCAGGAAGGCCAGGATAACAAGAAAAACAGGCGAGACAGATATAACAGTTGAAGTAAACCTCGATGGATGGGGTAAATATGATATTAATACAGGTATAGGCTTTTTTGATCATATGCTCGAACAGCTGGCAAGGCATGGTAATATCGACCTTATTGTAACTGCAAACGGCGACCTTCATGTTGATGCACATCATACCGTTGAAGATGTAGCCATTACACTCGGCCAGGCTTTTGAGAAAGCCCTGGGAAAGAAAAAAGGCATAGAAAGATACAGTTTCGTATTGCCAATGGATGACTGCCTGGCCAGGGTTGCGATAGATTTTGGAGGACGCCCGTGGCTGGTATGGGATGTCAGTTTCGACAACGACATGACAGGTGAATTGCCGGCGGAGATGTATTTTCATTTTTTCAAATCATTCAGCGATAATGCCGGGTGCAACCTTAATATCAGCGCAGAGGGCCAAAACGATCACCATAAAGCCGAATCTGTGTTCAAGGCTTTTGCCAGGGCAGTGAAAATAGCTGTCAGCCAAACAGATAATTTTAACATTCCGACAACAAAGGGCACATTATGATAGCTATAGTTAAATACAATGCAGGAAATATCCGGTCGGTAAGCAATGCTCTCGACCGCCTGGGATTTGAAAATACCATAACCGACAACCCTGATGAAATTAAAAATGCAGATAAGGTTATCTTTCCGGGGGTGGGTGAAGCACGGTCGGCTATGAAATATCTCAGGGACAGGGAACTTGACAGTACTCTTATCTCATTGACAAGGCCTGTCCTTGGTATCTGCCTCGGTTTGCAACTTATGTGCCGAAAGAGCTCCGAAGGTAACACCAAATGCCTTGGTATATTTGATGCGGATGTCAAACTATTTCCCCCGCTGGACAAGATTCCACATATGGGATGGGATAATTTTATGACCCTTAAAGGGGAGTTATTTGAGGGTATCAGGCCGGAAGATGATGTTTATTATGTACACAGTTATTTTGCAGACATTGCAGATTGTACAACTGCAATCTGCGACTATATCGTACCCTTCAGTGCGGCAATGAGAACAGGTAATTTTTATGCTACCCAGTTCCACCCTGAGAAATCAGCCGGCATCGGAGAAAAAATACTACTTAACTTCCTGAATATATGAGAATAATAGTAGCTATAGATCTTATGGGCGGTAAATGTGTCCGCCTTACACGCGGCGATTTCAAAACAAAAAAAGTATATGAAGAAGACCCGTTGAAAATTGCCAGGGCAATAGAGGACAGCGGATTACAATACCTTCATCTTGTCGATCTCGACGGTGCAAAAAACAGGAGACCTGAGAACCTGCGAATTCTTGAAAAGATAGCCAGCAAGACAAACCTGCGGATCGATTATGGCGGAGGAATAAGAACTTACGATGATCTGCTCACTGTCTTTAATGCAGGTGCAAAACAGGTGACAGCAGGAAGTATAGCCGTGCACCATCCTGATCTTTTCCTTGAATGGCTTAATAGGCTTGGGCAGCAGAAAATTATTCTCGGCGCTGATTTTATTGACAGTAAGATTGCTGTGGAAGGCTGGACAGAAAATTCAGAGAAAGACATAACAGAGTTTATCTCCGGATACAAGTCAAAAGGGGTGAAATATGTTATCTGTACCGACATAAAAAAAGACGGCATGCTGAAGGGCCCTGCCACAACAGTATACAGGGAAATTCTTAATACTGTTAAAGTTAACCTGATAGCCAGCGGAGGCATCTCATCTGTCAGGGACATAGAAAGTGTAAGGGCTGCAGGATGCGAAGGAGCAATTATAGGAAAAGCATTTTACGAAGGAAGGATATCACTAAAAGAACTTGAAGCACTATGCTGAAGAAAAGAATAATACCATGCCTCGATATTAAGGATGGCAGGACCGTTAAAGGTGTAAATTTCGTGGACCTGAAAGATGCCGGCGATGCCGTCGTACTGGCAAAAAAATATGTTGAACAGGGAGCTGACGAACTTGTTTTCCTTGACATCACAGCAACTGTGGAAAACAGGAAGACCCTGGCAGAACTTGTTGAAAAGATAGCGGCAGAGATCAATATACCCTTTACAGTAGGTGGCGGAATAGACACTGTTGAGGATGTGGCAAGACTCATAGGCGCAGGCGCTGACAAGATAAGTATCAACTCATCCGCTGTAAGACGCCCTGAACTGATATCTGAAACAGCCTCCAGGTTTGGGAGCCAGTGTGTTGTCGTAGCTATAGATACAAGACTTGTTGAAGATGAATGGTTAGTTGTTATTGACGGAGGACGAACACCGGCAGGACTTAACACAGCAGCATGGGCAAGGACCG
>DATFLA010000316.1:0-4537 GCA_035268305.1 Bacteroidales bacterium
ACCCATCATATTTCCAACAAGCCTGGAATTTGTTATTCCCGGATCTTGTTCAAGCCTGTCGTTGGCAAAAGAAACAAGGTATATACCGTAATTATTCGCAACAGCTATAAGTATTATGGGTACAAGCAGGCTTATTATCGATAGATTCCAGCCAAGCACCGGTATCAGACCCATGCTGATTGCTGATGAAATTACGACAACAGAGAATGAAATAAACACACTTTTCCAGTCGCCAAGATTTAACTTGAGCACAACAAGCATTATAAGCAAAGCTGAAGGGATCAGAATAAAAGCATCCTTTCTTACATCTTTTAATATATGCTGTCTGATTACAGGCAGACCACCTTCAAGTATAGTGGCAGGTTTACTGTTTTTATTGCATATTGAATCAATCTCTCTTAACATTGCTTTCTCTGATCCGGTATTAATTAATCTTGCAGTTATGGCAGCTGCCGTAAGATCTTCCGAAAATACTATCCCATGTGCAAACCTGTTGTTTTTAATGTCGGCTTTTAACAGGCTTATTCCGGCTGTATCCTGAGGGATCCTGCAAATAAGAGGATTGACTGCCATCATCTTGTCACGGCTGCGAATAGATCTTACTGTAAAGGGCGATATCCTGTCGGAGATAACATCAAGACGTGAAAGGGCCCTGTCAGTTTGTTTTATCTGTTCAAGGTCGTTCGTGCCAAGTATCATTGCATCAGTAAATATTAACATTATCATGTCCTGGTAACCGAATTCATTTTCAATGCTGTCGGTGGTAAGCCTCGATAGCATCGATGACGGAATATAATTCCTTATTTCCGGATCGGTCCTGGCAAAAGGAATAAAAATAAGAAATGTGATTCCCAGTAAAACAGCAATTCCAATTATCAGGTTGCTGTATTTGATAATAAAATCTGCCATGATTTTAAAAATCAATTCGTATTGCTGCATTTATGCTGTTCAGGAAAGAATCCGTAAGATCATATAGTGAGCCATTTTTCCCTGAAAAATAGTCCAATGATACTTTTATTGTCAGCCCGTCTACCGGACTGACGGAGATACAGGGATTCAGATAAAGGTCGTATGATGTAAAATTATAAAGCACGAGTAATGAAGAACTCATCTTTCCATAAAACAATTCCCTGCTTATCCTCAGTCCTGCAGAATGATACCACTTATGCAGCTGATAGAGATAGAGCCTGTTGAATGAAGCTACCTGCTCTTTCATAAAATATTCAGTATCAAAACCATCTGAGAACAGAGAAAGGTCAAATGTGTCCATTGTTCCCGGAGTTGTAAATAAAGGAACAACGGCCGGCCGGGTAAAATCCGGTATCATTTTTACTGAGTATTCCGCAAGTACATGCCAGTCTCCGACGAACCGGTCAGCACCTGCAACCCAGTTAATCTCCGGCATGGGAACATATTCATATTTTTTATAGGACCTGTGCGGAGTCGATATTATAGCCTCACCGCGTATGATCGTTTCGCCTGCTGTTGCCTCAAAATCAATGCAGGCATTACTTATCTTATAAGGGTTGAAAGTAAGGTCAACAACCGGAAGTGGCACCGGACCGGAATTGTCTATTGCAATATTCCTGAGCCTTGTACCTGGCATGGGATCATATCCGTCAAACCATGATAACCCAATATCCATACTACTTAAATGCAAGTCCGAACGAATTGCGTATGTCAATCTCACTCTGTCGGTCCTGAGTCCTGAAAGTCCTTTAAGGTTGACATACGATGGGAGTGGAATCAGGTCGGTCATCATTACAGACGGTCTGTAAAATGGTGTGACAACCGCTTCAAAACTCAGCAGCTGAGACGGATAATACCTTAACCTGGCAGACAGGTTACCAAGATCCATATCCTCCCTGTCGGAAGAACGGACCAGCAGGTCAAAGGGATTAAGCTTCGATTCGGGATTAATTATATCTGTCCGGCCCCATTTTATTACCTGTTGCCCAAAAGTCGCGTTCCACTTTTTCCGGGAAATCATAAAACGGGCTTCCCGTATTTCAAACCTGCTTACCGGTTTACTGAATTCATAACCATACCTGTACCTGAGATCGGCAAAAATACTGTACCATGTTCCCGGTACTTTTTCATACTTAATATCCATGTCGATATAACCGCTTGATATATCAGGTTCATAAAAACTGCTCCCTTTCCAGCCATAGAAACCAGCGCGGCAGAAACCATAAATATCATGTGTTTTGCTCTTAATAACACCAGGAACAGTATCAGCCTGTGGAAAAACGGACTCTGAGATCAGCAGGAACATAGTAACAAAAAGAATAATACCAATTTTCATGAATAAATAATTGATATCGGGAACCAATACAGGCAGATTCCCGGCGTTTACACAAATGACGCATTTATTCCGTTGAATGTCGTCTCAGCCGTCTATCCCGTACTATAAAGAAAAATTAACCGGTGCGTGCCGCCCGGTCAGTACCATGTTGCCCGAATCAGTTTGTTGACAAAGAATGTGAAAAATTACTGGTTGATCCCTGATATCTTTTCCCTGTATTCGCTGGGAGTCATCCCTGTCTGGCCTTTAAAGATTGAATTGAAAGTTGTTTTTGAATTGAAACCAGCATCAAAAGCTATTGCCAGTATTGTGAAATTATTATTTGCCGGATCATTAAAGCGACTGATAACCTCTTTCACCCTGTATTCATTTATAAAGGTGAAAAAGTTCTTCCCATGATTCTCATTAAGCACCTGTGTTATATAATGTTTTGGAATGCCCGTAAGAGCCGACAGATCATGGATGTTCAGATCTCTGTCGAGATATGGCTTTTTTGTGTCCATGAAAAATATGAGATCTTTGAGGTACAACTCAGCCTGTTGCTCTTTTAAACCACTCTTAATATACTTTTCCGATTCCCTGTTCCCGTTCTCGTCGGTTATAACTGATTTAACAGCAATAGGAGGCTGCCGGAGACCATAATAACTGTATAAAAATGAAAATAGGGCAATAAAACAAAAGACAACAAAATAAGGATCAAAAGGAATAAAATCGCCTATCAGGTTCAGACCACCAAGTATGAATAAAACAAGAAAAGCCATATAATACCAGATAGTTATAATTTTCAGCCAGTTCAGAGTGATAAGATACGAGGTATAAGAAATTGTATTTTTAAGGTTTGCCTGGTGTCTTTTTATTTCGAAAAAAGTAAGAATACTGTAAACTGTAACTGAAAGAAAGAAACAGGTGCTGTAGACGATCCGTAACAGAATGAACCTGTCAGGCATAAAGAAATTTCTGAGGTCTTTCATTAGAGGTACGGACCTGAAAATAACTGATACGGCAAAGAAAACAGCGAATGGTATGAAATGCATTAATGCCAGCCAGTTGAACTTTCTTTCCGGACTAGTCATAAACCTGACATATAAATATAAAAGGGGGCCATAGGTGAATGCTACAAAAGGAAATGCATACATCTCAACTCCCTTTGAATTGAGAAGGGCAAAGACAAGTTCGAGGAAGATCATAAACAACCAGGCAGCCATAAGCCTGTCGGCTGTTGATGAAGGTTTCCGGGTGGAAACAATGAGTCCGGCAAAAAAGGATTGTGATATGCCTATATAAAGAACCGGATCAATATTTACCATAATAATATGATATTTATTACTCAAATATAGTGAAATGGAGATAATAAATAGGTATTTTTGAGGCAGTGCTAAACAGAGGCAAAATAAAAATCTGTTTAAGTAATATTCACTTTCAATTTTACAGAATGTTATGAGCGTACTTCTAAACAAAACTTCCAGGGTAATAGTGCAAGGCTTTACCGGAACTGAGGGAACATTTCATGCGACCCAGATGATTGAATACGGAACAAACGTGGTAGGAGGGGTTACGCCCGGTAAGGGCGGTCAGAAACACCTGGATCTTCCTGTCTTTAATACCGTCAGGGAGGCTGTTGATGCAACCGGAGCAGATGTATCCGTAATTTTTGTTCCCCCGGCATTTGCAGCCGATGGCATCCTGGAAGCCGCCGATGCAGGTATTCCGCTGATTGTTACCATTACTGAAGGTATTCCTGTAGGAGACATGGTAAAGGTTAAGGATCATCTTAAAAAAGGCAACAGCAGGCTTATAGGGCCTAACTGTCCGGGTATTATCACCCCGGGTGAAGCCAAGGTTGGTATTATGCCGGGATTTATTCATAAGAATGGGACCGTTGGTATAATTTCAAGATCAGGTACTCTGACATATGAAGCAGTTGACCAGGTAACAAAGATGGGACTTGGACAATCGACATGTATAGGAATAGGAGGCGATCCTGTTGTAGGCACCACAACCCTCGATGCTGTTAAACTGCTTATGGCTGATAAGGAAACAGAAGCCATAGTAGTAATTGGCGAAATTGGTGGAAGCATGGAAACAGAAGCAGCTGAATGGATACGTGAAAACGGTACAAAACCGGTTATTGGTTTTATTGCCGGGCAGACAGCACCAAAAGGAAGAAAGATGGGTCATGCCGGTGCAATAATAGGAGGGAAGAGTGATACGGCAGCAGCCAAGATGGAAATT
>DATFLA010000317.1:0-2148 GCA_035268305.1 Bacteroidales bacterium
TCCGCTTTTTCCAGAGCCAGTTCCATCGATCTGCGGGCAGCAATCATCCCCACGGCATTATCACCGTCAACAACGGCGGTGCTTGGTGATTCATGCAATATCTTTACATCGGGTGTTACATTTATTCTTCCTGCCTTCCATAGCTGATAGTAGTCTTTTATACGTATCATTCCATGTGAAGCGTGTCCGCGCAGCTCAGCAGCAAGGAAGACTTCAGCAATGACTGATGAGTCTTGCTCACTGCATCCCATCTTTCTAAATACGCTCCTTGTGAATTCGAAAAGATATTCGTATGTGTACATTAACTGATAAATTTATTGTTGTTTCCTATTATTACTGTCTCCTGTTACTGTAAAAAGCGTTAGCCTGCTGAGTGGGGGTAATCACGAGATCATTGATACAAACGTGCGGGGGCAGTGATGCACAGTAAAATACAACATCAGCAATATCCTTGCCTGTCAGCGGATCAAATCCCCTGTAAACTGCATCAGCTTTTTCTTTGTTGCCTTTGAACCTGACCACCGAAAACTCTGTCTCAGCCATGCCCGGCGCAATATGGGTGACCCTTATATTGTGTTTAAGCAAGTCTATCCTCATTGCTTTCGACAGGGCATCAACGGCAAACTTTGAAGCACAATATACATTACCGTTCTCATAAACCTCCTTGCCGGCTATTGATCCTATATTGAATATATAGCCCGATTCTCTCTTTGTCATCAAAGGCGAGACAGCTTTCGTTACATAAAGAAGCCCTTTCACATTTGTGTCTATCATTCTTTCCCAGTCATCGGTTATCCCTTCATCTATATGTGCCAGTCCAACTGCCAGGCCGGCGTTATTAACCAGGATGTCAATGGCTTTCCATTCCTCCGGCAGCCCGTTTATTGATTTTATAACCTCATCATTGTTCCTTACGTCAAACTCAAGAGACAGAACTTTTGTATTTCGTTTGGAAGAAAGCTCACCAGATAGCTTTTCGAGCCTGTCTTTCCTTCTTCCTGTTATAATAATGTTATAGCCGTTACCCGCGAAACGTTCTGCTATGGCTTTCCCGAAACCGGAGGTGGCACCGGTTATCATAATTGTATTATTCATGTTATTCTGATAGATTAATTAAAGATGTAAAAATAAGAAAATATATTGACGGATGGTTGTAAGGACGTTGCATGCAATGTCCTTACATACTATATTTGCAATTTCAATTCTATGGGAGCTAACGGGGAAAATCAGAAGTTTGATAAGAAAGCGACAGTGGAGTCGATGTTTGATTCCATAGCCTGGAGGTACGATTTCCTTAATCATTTTCTTTCTTTCAGCATCGACAGGAGATGGCGCAGGAAAGCTGTAAAAATGATCGGTGCGAGGTATAAGAATCCGAGGATACTAGATGTTGCCACCGGCACAGCCGATCTGGCAATAGCAGCTATGAGGATATCGCCTGAGAAGATAACCGGGATAGATATCTCGGCAAACATGCTTGAAATTGGTAAGGAAAAGATCTGTAAAAAAGGATTATCGGAAAACATTGAACTTGTACAGGCCGATTCGGAAAATATTCCTTTTGAGGATAATATGTTTGATGTAGCCATGGTAGCTTTCGGTGTAAGGAATTTTGCAGATCCCTTAAAGGGACTCCAGGAGATGCAGCGTGTACTTCGTCCCGGTGGCATGCTGCTTGTTCTTGAATTTTCGAAGCCGTCAGGTTTTCCTTTCAGGCATCTGTATAACTTTTACTTCCTTCATATTCTCCCTTTTTTCGGGAAGCTGTTCTCAAAGGATAATTCGGCTTACAGGTATCTTCCTGACTCGGTGATGCAGTTCCCCGAGAACAGGGTCTTCTTAGGTATGATGTCAGAAGCCGGCTATGGAGATACCCGCCAGGTAAGGCTTACAGGTGGTATAGCAAGTATTTACACCGGTATTAAAAAGTGAATGCAATAATTATAAATCAATACAGTTTATTATCTTGTGACACTTAACCATAAACTTAAACCTTTGTTGAAAAGCAGAACCCTTAATATCATTTTCATAACTATGTTATTAATGCTTCATCTTGGTGCCTTTGCACAGAAGCAGAAACCAAAGAATTCCTCATGGTATGATGAAAAAGTGTTTCATTTCGGGTTCAGCCTGGGCTTTAATACAATG
>DATFLA010000318.1:0-2533 GCA_035268305.1 Bacteroidales bacterium
TTTTGTGACTCCGGTAACTGAGATAATGCACTTTCTCTGATCGGGATCAGAAATTATACCATCGTACAGGTTACCCAGTCCGTCTATCAGTTTAACGGGCGATCCCTTAGTCATCCTCATTACACGCACAATATGTCTCGATTCATTTTCATCAAGTACATAAGTGTAGCCTTTTATATCCGGTGCATAAAATACCTGCATAATTATCTGCTTTTACAAAAATAAGGATTTTGTTATTTCTTCACGCGGGTGTTTGAAAAGGTTTATGTTAATTAGTGATCAGAAAGTATAAAAAAGGCACCGGCTATGAAGATTGGAATTATATCAGACACACATGGATGGATACATCCTTCTTTATTAAATTTCTTTGCCGAAGTGGATGAAATATGGCATGCAGGCGATATAGGGAATCTTGAAACTGCCGATAAACTGGCCGGGTTTAAGCCCTTACGTGCTGTCTACGGAAATATTGACGGAGCCGTCGTGCGCTCTGTTTATAAAGAACATAACAGGTTCATTACAGAGGGTCTTAATGTATGGATTACACATATCGGCGGCTACCCGGGTCACTACGACAGGAGAGTAAGGCCCATGATATATGAAGATTCCCCCGATCTGTTTATATGTGGCCATTCACATATAGCAAAGGTTCAGTATGACAATAAGGGCGGATTCCTTTTCATAAATCCCGGTGCAGCGGGGAATAATGGATTTCATAAGTTTATTACAGCTATCCGTTTGCAGATAGATGGAAAAAACATTCACGACCTTGAGCTCATAGAACTGGGAGAGAGAGGCTTGAATCTTACCTGACATCCTGACCTGCATCAGCATTATCTCCTGACATCCTGCTCAGGAACCGGCTCAGGCGGCCTTCTACAGCTATCATATACGTATAGGGCGTCCGCGTTGTTGATTCAGGATGTTTGCGGGCATTAAGCTTTGTATTTGTGATTATTGAGTTATATTCCGTGTTACTCGACTGTGTCATCATCACTCCCCTGAAATAGGAGAAATAGTACCATGTCGACCTGTCTGCTTTAAGATAAATATCGATCATGTCGCCCGATCTCCTGTGCTGTATTTCAATATAACCGTCAACATAAACATTAATGGGCTGGACTCCTATGAAGCCTATCCCGATTTTCCCTGAAGAACGGAATGAGCCCGTAGCTTCATTCCAGTGAAGGTCAACATCATTCAGCAGGAGTTCATAGTTATACTCTTTTGGCAGGTTCTTCGATGAGCCGAAAAGATCCATCTCTTCTTTTATCTGGTTTGCTGTATTTTCACCAAGCAGCTCCTTCATTCCTTTTTTAATGAGATCGGTATTCAGGTTTACAGGCTTAAGGGATGGTATCATCCTGATCTCGTCTGACATCACTTTAAGTGCATCCTCGGAGAAATAGAAATCGAGAGCCAGCAGGGCATGTACATCTACCTTGCCAGAATCGACCACATGCCTTATTTTTCCTGCACTTTTAATATTTACAAGGTCAAATTTAACACCCAGGTTCAGATCACCTTCCCCGGTTAAGATGCAAGAGTTTTTATCAAAACCTATCATGTTCCCGGGAAGAGATTCATCGGCCAGCTTCTCCTTCGAAGCGATCTGGTACATGCCTTTTGGTTTATTATAGTACAGGTATCCGTAAGCACTGACGACAGGTATATCGGACCATGATTTTTCCGCTGACAGAAACGCCGGGTATATATGTACTGAATCGGTATTTATAAATGATCCTGAGAAGACCAGATTATCGTTTATATCCCTTGGCTTTTCACCAACAGGTATCATAACGTTCTTCGGGTCAATCATAGACTTGAACTTGACATTGTAGCTTTTTATTTCATCGCATTTATTAACTATGCCCGCTGCTCCGGTGAAAGTCAGAAAATCCTTACCTGCATTTAGCAGGACATCGCCGGTGAATGAGAACTGAGGACTAAGCATAAAATTCTGGGAAGCCGGTATGAAACCCCTTGCACTTGTAGTAAGAGTATCAACTTCAAGCTGGGGAAAGCTTATCGGCTGTGTATTCTTTGTTTCGTCGGTGTAGTCATAAACAGCACTTCCCGTATATCTCTTTGTTGATTCAATATCTATCTTACCATCGTGTAATATATACCTGTTATTCACTGCAAGAATAGCATTCTGCAGTTGTTTTATCTTCGCCCGGCGATTGATTATGATCCTTCCGTTTTCAGGCTGGATAAGAGCATCGGCAATATGGATGTAATTAATATCTTCCGCTTCTATATATTCCTGGTCCAGATGGTACCTTCCCTTCCATGATGAGAAAGCTATTGTATCCTCCATAATGTTAGTGGCAAAGAATGTTGGTTTATCTAGTCTCTTCTGATCAATTCTTATCAGCTTATCGGGTGTAAGAAGGGGAGTGTCTGATATTCCCTTTTGTTCCATGTCGAGGGTCCTGGTGTCCATATTATATTCGAAGTCTGTCATTTTACAGATATACTGGATCTCGGGAAACTTAACAACAGATGAATCGGTGTTTAGATGAAATACGGA
>DATFLA010000319.1:0-4054 GCA_035268305.1 Bacteroidales bacterium
TCGAGAACAAGATAGGTTTTGACAGGATAAGAGGCATCCTGGATGTGAACTGTATTAGTCCGATGGGAAAAGAGAAGGTTAAAGATGCAGTATTTATTAATAATTATGAAAATATTGTCAGACAGCTCTCTCTTACCTGGGAATTTCAGCAGTTGCTGAGATTCGGTGAAAATTTCCCATCCGAGAATTACTTCAGTATTTCAGGCTGTCTTAACAAGATAAGAATAGAAGGTACATTCCCCGAGGTAGCAGAAGTATTTGATCTTAAACGGTCTCTTGATACGGTACGGTCAATACTTGCATTTTTTAAGAGTACGGATGGAGCCAGGTATATATCTCTGAGTGAATTATGTGGTAATGTAAAAACTTATCCCTACGTGCTTGATACAATAGACAGGGTGATAGACAGGAAAGGTGTAATACGGGATAATGCTTCCGCCAGGCTTAAAGAGATAAGAAATGAGTTCTCATCAAAAAGTATGCAGGTATCCAAGCGTCTTCATGCCATTCTTAAACAGGCCCAGACGGATGGTATTGTTGATCCGGACACCGGGGTATCTGTCAGAAATGGGAGAGGTGTTATACCCGTAGGTGCCTATGATAAAAGAAAGATAAAGGGATTAATTCACGATCAGTCGGCGTCGGGTAAAACAGTCTTTATTGAACCCGAGGAGATCGTCGAACTGAATAATAATATTGTTGAACTTGAGTATGAAGAAAAGAGAGAGATAGTTAAGATTCTTACCCTGCTGGCTGATAATATTAGACCCTATATAGATGAACTCCTTGAGTCTGATTCTTTCCTTGGTGATATTGATTTTATAAGAGCAAAGGCTCTTTTGGGTAACCATCTCAATTCTATAAAACCGGCAGTGGTGGAACAGCCGTTGATATCGTGGAAGCATGCTGTCCATCCTCTTCTATATTTGACTTTTGAAAAAACACCCGGGCGAAAAGTGATTCCTCTCGACATTGAACTTGATGAAAAGAACAGGATTCTTCTTATTTCAGGACCCAATGCCGGGGGTAAATCTGTTTGTCTGAAAACTGTCGGATTATTGCAGTATATGCTGCAGTGCGGACTTACAATACCATTAGCTGAAGGAAGTGAAACGGGTATTTTCGATAAGATCCTCATAGATATTGGCGATGAACAGAGTATTGATAATGATTTAAGTACCTATAGTTCGCATCTTATCAATATGAAGTTTTTTGTGAAAAATGGAGATGATAAAACACTCATTCTTATTGATGAATTCGGTACAGGAACAGAGCCTATGCTGGGAGGAGCAATAGCGGAAGCTATTCTGGGAGAGATTAACCACCAGCGTGTTTATGGGGTAATTACAACACATTATACAAACCTTAAGCACTATGCCTCAATGAATGAAGGCATTATAAATGGTGCTATGGCTTTTGATAACCATCTTATGCAGCCATTGTTCCAGCTGCTTATTGGAAAGCCAGGCAGTTCATTCGCTTTTGAGATTGCGCGGAAGATTGGACTTCCGGAGGATATACTTTTGGCGGCATCGGAGAAAGCCGGTATTAAGAATATAAATTATGACCGGCATCTGAAAGATATTGCCCGTGATAAAAGATACTGGGAAGGTAAACGACAAAAGATCAGGTTGGAGGAGAAAAGACTCCTGGAACTTATGGATGAGTATGAAAAGGAGCTATCTGGGGCCAGGAATCTGAGAAAAGAAATTATTTCAAAAGCAAAGAATGAGGCTGAAGATCTTCTTAAGGAGTCGAACAGGGTGATAGAGAATACTATTAGACAGATAAAGGAATCGCAGGCTGAGAAGGAAAGGACCAGGGACTTGCGGCAGGAACTTGAGGACTTCAGAATTTCGGTGGGAGAAAATACGGCAGAGGATAAGTCTGACAGGGAGAAGAAGATCGAATTACTCGCCAGGAAAGCAGGTAAGCTGAAGATCGGGCCCGAGAAGACAGTGGTAAAGCAAGCAGGTGAGATAAAGAAAAAAGGACCTCTGAAACCTGGAGATGCAGTGAGGATGAAAGATACACAGGTAGCGGGAGAAATTATATCTGTTAAAGGGAAAAAGGTGCAGGTGGAGACAGGTAGTCTTACAATATTTGTTGAAGCAGATAAGGTGGAGAGGATATCAGGGGCTGAATTAAGGAAAAGCATAAGATCGAATATCCGTTACAGGGAAAATGATCCTGCTTTGATTCATCGAAATATTGAATTCAGTCCCGAGATTGATATACGGGGTGTAAGAGGGGAAGAAGCCGTTAACCGGGTAAGAGAACTTATTGATAGTGCCCTGATAGTACAGCACAGGCACCTGAGGATATTGCATGGTAAAGGGAATGGTATTCTGAGACAACTGGTAAGACAATATCTTAATACTGTTGATGTTGTTAAATCATTCCACGATGAACATGTGGAATTCGGCGGCTCCGGGATAACAGTCGTCGAAATGGACTTTTAAAATAATAAATCTTTAGGTAATGAGAGGGAAAAGAGGGATTATCCGAATTTGAAGTGCTTTTTAACAGGGCTTGAGACTTTCCAGGTGCATTTCATGCCTTCCGGGAAAATTACGAAATCCCCTTTTCCAAAGGTTACCGGGCTACCACTGTCTGGTGTTACAGTGACTTTACCTTCAAGGATATAACATGTTTCTTTTTCATCATATTCCCATTTGAATTCAGAAACTTCTTTTTCCCAGACCGGCCATGTCCTGACTTCAAGCCTGCGCAGTTTTTCCTCGGAGGGTTTTTCTACTGTTATCATGATGCTTAAATTTGAATGATTTACTAATTTACGAAATTAGCCTGTATTCAATATTCATAACTGCATAAAAACTTGTAATATTGTAATAGATAAGAGATAAATCATAAATCCGTTTACAGGTCCTGCTTATGCCCCTACTGGTTCAGTTGGATAATAATATATTCCAGGTTTTAAATGAACCAATCCGGTACTTATAAATACAAAAACATAAATACTATGAAAATCAAATTGTTATGCTCCTTTCTATTCATGTTCTTACTCTTATTTTCAGGTTGTACAGGAAACAGACAGTCAAATACTCAGGAGGCTTCTTCCGATACAGTTCAGGCGCGTCAGGAATGGGCTATTGTAATACATGGAGGAGCCGGTGTTATAACCCGTGAAATGATGACACCTGAAATGGACAGTACCTACAGGGCAGCCTTGACCGAAGCCCTTAATTCAGGCCGGAAGATTCTTTCTGATGGAGGCACTGCCCTTGATGCAGTTGAGAAAACAATAAATGTAATGGAGAACAATCCTTTGTTCAATGCAGGTAAAGGAGCCGTTTTTACACATGAGGGACTTAATGAGATGGATGCATCAATAATGGACGGATCGAACCTGGATGCCGGTGCTGTGGCTTGTGTTACGGATATAAAAAACCCTATTACAGCAGCTCGTTGTGTTATGACAAATTCACCGCATGTTTTGTTATCTGGAGCAGGAGCATCTGAATTTGCCAGGGACCAGGGTCTTGAAATAGTACCTCCTTCATATTTTTATACTGAGAAAAGGTACAGGGATCTGCAGACAATGCTTAAGAAGGACAAGAACGGTACAGTGGGCTGTTGTGCCCTGGATAAGAATGGGAACCTTGCTGCAGGTACATCTACCGGAGGAATGACAGATAAGAGATATAACAGGATAGGAGATTCCCCTATAATAGGGGCAGGAACCTATGCTAATAACAGCACGTGCGCGGTTTCGTGTACCGGCCATGGTGAATATTTTATAAGATGGACAGTGGCTCACGACATATCTGCATTGATGGAATATAAGGGTATGTCGGTGAAGGATGCCTCCGACCTGGTTGTTAACGATAAACTTGTAAAAGCAGGAGGAAGTGGTGGTGTGATTTGTCTCGACAG
The DNA here is from genome assembly GCA_035268305.1 of Bacteroidales bacterium. Classification (GTDB taxonomy): domain Bacteria; phylum Bacteroidota; class Bacteroidia; order Bacteroidales; family VadinHA17; genus LD21. The sequence goes on from DATFLA010000319.1 coordinate 3,898, forward strand.
GTCAGGTAATATCGCTATGCCTTTTAATTCTGAAGGAATGTTCAGGGGATATGCCACGGCTGATGGAAAAGAAAATGTTTTTGTGTATAAGGACGAGGGCACAGATTAAACCCGGAAAAGCAGGCCGTCATATTTAAAGATCATTCAATAACCAGTT
>DATFLA010000320.1:0-3006 GCA_035268305.1 Bacteroidales bacterium
GCTTGGGATAATCGCCTATACAGCAATGAAGTACTATGGAAATGCTTATTATAAAGATTATATCGAAAACATGTACGGACTTGCGGGGTATTTTGCACAACTAATAAATAGTAATCCATTGTTTGAGCTGGCCGTGGAACCTATGAGCAATATCGTATGCTTCAGGTATTTACCCTATGGATCAGACGACTCCTCCATAAACAGGTTTAATGAAATTTTGAGGGATACTATTGTACGGGATGGCTCTTTCTACATAGTTCAGACTGAGATTGAAGGCAGAATATGGCTCAGAACCACAATTATAAACCCTGCTACAACAAGGGAAACTCTCAGGGATCTTCTTGAGAAGATAACGGCTATTGCAGAAACACTGACAATTTAAGTATACGTGTTCCTGTATTTACCGGAATAAAGCACTTCACCTTTTGTTAAAAGATTAACAGAACTGTGGCGATGAAGCTCATAAATGAGCTAAGAATACATTTTGATTAGTATCCGTTCAAAAGCTGCATTTCAACGCTATCTCACTTAATATCTGAACATTAAAAATATCACATCTACATCCAGCCGTAATTTTGTTTTCATCCGCGTTTCATGCCGGAAGTTAAAATTACCATTTAATCCCTATCATGAATGGCAATATTTACACTCGTACGATATGTATAAATACCGATATTTTTGCAGCATTATTGCCAATGATTCATATAAGTCTCTGTTTTACTTTTGATCTGGATTGAAAAATCAGAAATATGCTTGATGTTCTATTAAATCAACATGAAGAAAAATCCCGTAAAAAGGGTGTATTTCAGGTCAGCGGCCGGGCTGACAAACCAATCAAAAGTTTCATAAAAGCTATATCGTGGAGAATAGTGGGAACGATTGATACAATGGTAATTAGCTATTTTATAACCGGAAAACTTACCATGGCAGTCTCCATAGGAAGCATTGAGGTGATAACAAAAACAATCCTCTATTACTTTCATGAGAGGTTATGGGCCCATATACACAAGATCAAACTAAATCTCACAATAAAATCACATGGAAAGCGGTATGAAGTTGAAAGAGCTGAGAGATCTGCTTACAGGAAAATCTGTTGAGGAAAAATTAATCAGCATTGCTGAGAGGTTCCCCGGAAAGATATTGTTCACAACAAGCTTTGGAATTGAAGACCAGGTTATTACACACAAAATATTCACAAAAGACATTCCAATAAAAGTTGCTACTCTTGATACCGGACGATTATTTCCTGAGACCTATAAGGTCTTTTCAAACACGATAATTAAATACAATAAGAATATTAATGTTTACTTTCCCGATCATGAAGATGTTGAAAAAATGATGACTGAAAAAGGTCCGGAAAGTTTCTATAAATCGAAAGAAAACCGTCTTGAATGCTGCAGGCTAAGGAAGGTCGTGCCTCTTAACAGGGCTTTACAAGACATGGAATGCTGGATATCAGGCATCAGGGCATCACAATCCGACAACAGGAGCAACATGGATGAGGTGGAATGGGATGACGCAAAAAACATATACAAGGTACATCCCCTGTTCGACTGGTCTCTTGAAGATGTTGAAAGCTTTATAAAAGATAATAATGTTCCTTATAATTCATTGCACGACAAAGGATATCTGAGTATTGGCTGCGAACCGTGCACAAGGCCGGTTTTCAAGGGGCAGGATTTCAGGGCAGGCCGCTGGTGGTGGGAGAATGATGGTCCCAAGGAATGCGGCTGTCATGTTAAGTGATAAAAATATTTAATAATAGTGGCTCATAATTCCCTTATACAGGGTTAGTTTGCCAATAATAAAAAAACAAATGAACAACCTGTTGGAAATAAATGACGATCACCTCAGGGAACTGGAAAACGAGGCAATTTTTGTAATTAGAGAAGTTGCTTCCCAGTTTGAAAACAAGGTTATTTTGTTTTCCGGGGGCAAAGATTCCATAGTACTTGTACACCTTGCAAGAAAAGCATTCTGGCCGGCCAGACTACCTTTCAGGCTCATGCACATCGATACGGGACATAATTTTGAAGAGACACTCATTTTTCGTGACAACCTGGCCAGGGAATTTGGTACTGAGTTAATAGTAAGGAAGGTACAGGACTCCATTGACCAGGGGAGAGTGGTAGAGGAAAGAGGTGTTAATGCAAGCCGCAACAAAGCCCAGACCACTACTCTGCTGGATGGTATTGATGAACTTGGAATTGATGTTGCCATAGGTGGCGGAAGACGTGATGAAGAGAAAGCAAGGGCGAAGGAGAGATTCTTCTCTCACAGGAACGAATTCGGCCAGTGGGATCCGAAAAACCAGCGACCTGAATTGTGGAATATTTTTAACGGCAGAAAGCATATGGGCGAACATTTCAGGGTCTTCCCAATCAGTAACTGGACCGAGCTTGATGTATGGCAGTATATAAAGAATGAAAACATAAAATTACCGAGCCTTTACTATACCCATAAACGCAAAATATTTGAGCGCAATGGTGTTTACCTGGCCTGGGCACCATTTATGCAGTTAAAGCCGGGAGAAGATGTCTTTGAAGCCGATGTACGTTGCAGGACTATAGGAGATGTTACATGTACCGGAGTCACCCTGTCAGAAGCAGGATCGCTTGAGGAGATAATATCTGAAATAGCTGCAACAAGAGTCACGGAGCGTGGAGGACGATTTGATGACAAAAGATCCGAAGCTGCGATGGAGGACAGGAAGAAAGAAGGTTACTTCTGATTATTCATCATAAAAACAGAAGAATCGGCCGGAGTTGAACATGAGGCCGGTAAACATTAAAATAATGATTCAATTTCTCCTGTGTCATAAGCTCTTTACAGAGCAGGAAGCAGGAAAATATTTTTAATAAGATGAAAATCAAACACAACAAAGAATATAAAAGTCTTCTGAGATTCACAACAGCAGGCAGTGTGGATGATGGGAAGAGCACACTTATAGGCAGACTCCTTTACGACAGTAAATCGATTTTTGAGGATCAGATGGATCACATTGTA
>DATFLA010000321.1:0-3107 GCA_035268305.1 Bacteroidales bacterium
GGTATTTCAATTCCCATTATTGTAAGGAGGGTAGGAGCTACATCGGCAAGAATCCCTTCCTTAATACTTTTATATTCCTCGCTTATAAGAATGCTCGGCACAGGATTAAGTGAATGGGCAGTGTTCGGAGAACCATCTTCATTCAGAGCATGATCAGCATTTCCATGATCTGCAATTACCAGGATATCATAACCATGTTGATGTGCTGACTTAATAACTGCACCTGCACATTCATCAACAGTTTTAACTGCCTTTACTATAGCATCATATACCCCGGTGTGACCTACCATATCGCCGTTTGCAAAATTGAGACATATGAAATCAAATCTCTCATCCTCAATTGCTTTAATAACTGCATCCTTAACATCATAGGCACTCATTTCCGGTTTAAGATCGTAAGTGGCTACCTTTGGTGAAGGGATAAGAATCCTTTCCTCGTTTTCAAATTTCTCTTCCCTCCCGCCGGAAAAGAAGAATGTAACATGTGCATATTTTTCCGTTTCTGCTATCCTGAGCTGAGTCCTTCCTGCCCTGGCAATAACCTCTCCTATCGTATTGTCGGTGTTGTCCTTGGGATAGATCACATGTAAACCCCCGAAGGTAGCATCATAAGGCGTCATTGTGCAATAGTACAGCGGAATTGTTTTCATACCATTTTCCGGCATGTCCTGCTGGGTAAGGGCAATGGTGAGTTCCCTGGCCCTGTCATTACGGAAATTAAAGAATACTATAACATCACCTTCCTTAATAGTACCAACAGGTTTTCCATTGTTGTCAGTCACAACAATAGCTTTCATAAATTCATCTGTAACTCCATTATCATATGAATCCTGCATCGCCTTAAGTATATCCTGTGTGGGGGTTCCTTTACCTTCAACAATAAGGTCATAGCCCTCCTTAACTCTTTCCCACCTTTTATCCCGGTCCATTGAATAGTACCGCCCGATAAAGGAAGCCACTTTCCCATTCGATTTCTCGAGGTGCTCCAGAAGGTTCTTCATATATCCCAGTCCGCTCCGGGGATCAGTGTCCCTGCCGTCTCCGAAACCATGAATAAAAACATTTTCCAGACCGTAATCCTTCGTCATGTCGCAAAGAGAGTAAAGGTGCTTATCAAGCGAATGAACCCCGCCATCAGATATAAGACCCATAAAATGAACCTGTTTATGATTATCACGTGCATATGAGAATGCATCAGTAAGTACCTTGTTCTTTTTAATTTCACCTGTTTTACATTCCTTGTTTATCTTTACAAGGTCCTGGTAAACAATACGTCCTGCACCAATATTAAGATGTCCGACTTCTGAGTTTCCCATCTGCCCGTCAGGTAATCCAACATCTTCTCCTGATGCATGAAGACAGGAATTTGGATAATGTTCTTTATAATATGTGAGCTTAGGAGTTGAAACCATACTTATTACATCCGATTTTGAACCGTCGCCAATACCCCATCCATCGAGGATCATCAGAAATGCTTTCTTATTTTTCATTTTCTATATGCCTTTTAATAATAATATCAAAGTCAATGTACCCATGTTTAGAATACCTGAACGGGGAGCAAATTTAACGAAAATTTAGAATATCGATAATAAGATATTTCCTTATCCAAAGATGTTTTAAATGCAGAGCTCACATAGACAACATAATGTGATCGCAAAGTGATTTATTTTAAGACTTTACTTTAATGCTTAATTTTTTATTTCCTCCACCTTTATTTTAAACATCCTTTCAGGACAGGTCTTTTCATAGGGTATATCCCTGCCTACATATGTTTTCCACTCTTCAGCAGTCATGTTTCTTTCGAGATTACTGCATATGTTATTTGCCAGGTAATCGGCAGTAACAGGTCTGCTTAACAGGTTGGGGCTTCCATCAAATTCTCCCGAGACGATGAACTGCCCGTCGGGACTGAATTGCATAACAAGCACCGGTCCCCTGTTATCATCGAAGGTTACAGGTAATTCGGAAAGATCGGATGGATCCGATACATTAAATATTTTAAGTTTTTTATCATTACCTGCCGTTGCCATCTGTTTCAGCGATTCATTGAACCTTATATCATTAATCTGACCGTCGTGTGCCTTAATCTCCGAAATTTTCCTTTGCCGCCTGATATCCCACAATTCTACTGTACCTTTGTCATCTCCAATGGCAAGAAGGTTATTACCCGGATCGAATCTTATTGATTTTACATTTTTACCCTCTGTATTAATACTGAATTTGTCGGATTTGTCTCCGGGGTTCCAAACAAGCACACCACCGTCACTGCTTATTCCTGCAAAATGATTGCCATCACCCGAAAGGTCGATAGATGTAATTTTCACAGTGCCATCGGTCATGTCGGTACTTGTCTTAACGGCCAGATCCCATTTAAGAACCTTACCGTCTACAGCTGCGGAATAAAGGTATTTACCGTCGTACGAAAATACGAGGGAGTTAATACCCCCTGAATGTCCTTTTAACTCATATGCCCTTGTATCTGATTTTAGCGGGATCATTCGTATTACTGAGTTCTCACTTCCACAGGCAAGCCACGAGTTATCGGGACTTACGGCAAGGACGTCAATAATATCTGAACCGGAATAGACAACCTGCAGAGTCTGGTTTTTACCGTCGAGCGACCATCTAATAACCTTCCCGTCTGATCCTGCAGTATAGAACTCCCTCTTGCCGGGTGCGAAGGCAATGCTTTTTATACTACCGTCGTGCCCGTTAAATGATTTATAATTCAGTTTACCGTAGTTACGTGCAACATTATATAACCCTGCAAAAATATCTGCATCATTTTCAAATCCCCTGTATTTTTTATTGAACAGGTAAGCCTGGTAGGCCAGCAAAGTACGGAGATCGTTATTATCAGACATCTGCACCGATCTTATTGCCATTGTTTTCCCTGTTGACACCATCCTCATCCGTTGTATATTTACTTTTGCAGCTTCAGCATCCTTTTCATTTCTTACAGCAATATCCTTATCCCTTATTGCAATGTATTTCAACTTATTGGCCATTTCAGATCTTTGTCGCTCCTCCTCAGCGAGCTGTCTCGCTTTTTCCACATCGGATAATGCTGTTCTGAGATTTCCATTTATAACTGATGCAACAGAATC
>DATFLA010000322.1:0-2380 GCA_035268305.1 Bacteroidales bacterium
TGACTCTTCATTCTTCAATTTCTTCTCAATACCCGTCCTTAAAGGGGACCCGGATAATCTTCTTAATGCCCCGCACAGGGCAGTCTTGTCAGAATCTGCTGCTAAAAAGATATTCGGTGATGAGAATCCTATAGATAAAGCCATTAAGATAGGGACAGATACGGTAAGGTATATAGTTTCCGGAGTTATGGCCGACATACCGGAGAACACCCACTTTAACACGAATATTCTTACCTCTTTTATGACAAACCCAAGGTCAAAAAATCCGGTCTGGCTTAGCAATAGCTTCAGTACATATTTATTACTGAAACCGAATTCCAGCTACAAGACCCTAGACAACAAGATGCCCGATCTGCTTAAGAAATATGTAGGTCCCGAACTCAAGCAATATATGGGATTAAGCATGGAAGATATGGATAAACAGGGGAATAAATACAGGTTTTTTTTTCAGAACCTTGCCGATATACATCTTGATAATTCAATCCAGCAGGAGTTCAAGGCAGCAATCGATCCTAAATTCCTAATCATTTTCGGGAGTATTGCTATTCTGATAGTGCTTATTGCTGCCATTAACTTCATGAATCTTTCAACTGCCCAGGCTTCGAAAAGGGCTAAGGAGGTGGGCATCAAAAAAATCGGGGGGTCATCAAGGGGAATACTCATATCACAATTCCTGTTCGAGTCTTTTATACTCTCATTCGTCTCACTGGTACTGGCCGTTATATTGATTAAAGTTGCCCTGCCTTATTTTAATGATCTGCTTGGCACCAGTCTTAACCTTAATCTTTTAGCATTCTGGGGAACCATCCCTCTTCTGTTGCTGTTCACAATACTGGTCGGATTTCTGGCAGGCAGTTACCCGGCATTTTTTCTTTCTTCATTCAGCCCGTATGAAGTCCTGAAAGGCAGTGTTAAGAACAGTATGAAAAATGGCCGGCTCAGGAGGGTACTTGTTGTTTTCCAGTTTGCTGTTTCTATATTGCTTATTGTAGGTACCATTGTAATGTACAGGCAGATAAATTACATGCTTAATAAAGATGTCGGATTTAACAGGGAGCAACTTATTGTCATTAACAGGGCCTATGCTGTGGGACAGAAGATGAAGGCATTCAAGGATGCAGTACGTAATATACCTGGAGTTGTGAATATTTCAAGTTCGACAATGGTTCCGGGGCGTGTTAATAATACCAACGGCTACAGGATTGAAGGAAGAAATGATGAAAGCTTCATCCTGGCTACAAACTGGTGCGATTATGATTTTCTTGATACTTATGGCATTAAACTCGATTCCGGCAGGTTTTTCAACGAATCATATTCAAGCGACAAAGAGGCATGTGTAATCAATGAAAGTGCCCGCAGGAATTTTAATATTACCGATTTAAGCAAAACCAGGTTTATGGAGCCAAAAGACTCGGGGAGTATGAATTATTTTCCCGTGATAGGTGTTGTGAAGAATTTCAATTTTGAATCACTTCGTAACCCGGTTCAGCCTCTCATTTTCAAGTTTCAGAATGATGGTATGTTATGGGGCTATATAACTGTACGACTTACTGTCAATAATTATTCCAAAACGATTAGCCGGATTGAGAATGTTTGGAAAGAGTTCGTACAGAATAATCCAATGCAATATTACTTTCTCGACAAGGATTTTGAGCATATGTATATACAGGAAAAACAAAATGCACAGATGGCAGTGGTCTTCTCAATTCTGGCAATCTTGATTGCATCGCTCGGACTGTTCGGTCTTACATCTTTCACGGTTGAACAGCGAACTAAAGAGATAGGGGTAAGGAAGGCCATGGGCTCTTCAGTAACCGGGATCTATGTAGAGATATCAAAGGAAATTCTGATACTTGTATCTGTTTCGGCAGTCATTGCATGGCCTATAATATATTATATTGCAAATAAATGGCTTGAGAATTTCTATTACAAGATAAGCCTGGGGATATTCAGTTTTGCAGCGGGACTTATTATTGTGGTCGGGATAGCAATGCTGACGATTAGTTACAGAGTTCTAAGGGCTGCGAAGGTAAATCCTGCACAATCTCTAAAGTATGAATAATATCTGAAATGATTTTGAAACCCGGCAATTGATATCTTATTCTGAGCCTTTGTGGTAAGTAATCCGCAAAGGTTCATTATTTTAGTGTCATATTGAGAGCCGGGAACTCAACAGCCCCTGGATATCACCTTAAAACAATTGCATATGCTAAGGAATTATTTGATTGTAACTGTCAGGAACCTGTTAAAGAACAAAGTCTTTACACTGATAAATATTGTTGGATTGGGAATCGCACTGTCTGTCTGTATAGTTGCATTCTTTAACCATATGTTCAATTATGAGTTCGACCGCAATAATATTAATTTTGACAATATATAC
>DATFLA010000323.1:0-2143 GCA_035268305.1 Bacteroidales bacterium
TGGCACATGAGTTCTACAATTTTTTCTATACTTATTATTTTCTTATGCCATAATTCTAACATTACCTGTAGCGAGTGTTGTATAAAAGGACCACCGGAAGGTGCTTTAAAATATGTGTGTTTTTTTTCCTGAAATGTGTGCGGGGCATGGTCTGTTGCTATCACATCAATAGTGTTATTGTTGATGGCTTTTTGCAGAGCGGCCCTGTCATAAGGAGTTTTAACTGCCGGATTCCATTTTACAAGTGTCCCAAGGGTATCGTAAGCTGATTCTTCGAACCAGAGATGATGAACACAAACCTCGGCGGTTATCCTTTTCTCTTCCAGTGGCAAGTCATTACGGAACAGCTTAAGTTCATCAGCAGTTGAAAGATGTAAGATATGAAGACGGGTGTTATATTCCCTTGCAAGATTAACGGCATGAAAGGAGGAAGTATAGCAAGCCTCCCTGGTCCGTATCATCGGATGCATGCCTGCCGGAACATTTTCACCGTATTTCTTCCTGTATATGTCGGAGTTCTTTTTTATTATACTTTCATCTTCGCAATGGGCAGCAACCGGAATTGTAGCCCTGGCGAATAATTCCCGTAAGGCGCTTTCTTCATCAACGAGCATATTGCCGGTGGATGACCCCATGAAGAGCTTTATACCGCATACCTGTGCAGGATCTGCGTTCATTATCTCATCAATGTTATTGTTTGTGGCACCAAGATAAAAAGAGTAGTTGGCAAAGGACTGTTCAGAAGCTTTCCTGAACTTATCTTCGAGGTGGCTTATGGTTGTAGTCTGCGGTTTTGTATTTGGCATATCCATAAAGGATGTTACACCACCAGCCACAGCAGCTGCTGATTCTGAATGCATATCACCTTTATGAGTAAGCCCGGGATCCCTGAAATGGACATGATCATCAATTACTCCGGGAATTAATATCAGGTTGTCTGCATTTATAACAAGAGCGTCTTCCGGAATAACAACTGAATCAGTGTTACCAACAGCTACAATATATTCATCCTTTACGAGGATATCTCCTCTGAAATCACGACTCTCATTGATTATCCTGGCATTTTTAATATGTATTGAACTCATAATCTATTATTAGTCTTGCGGTCCTGTCGAAGCGAAGAGCAGATCCTGGCCATAGCGTCAGGACGGTCATTAAACCTTTCCCCTTATATCCTCTTATATTTTATAAATATGCTTCTGATCTTCATCCGGAGAACGCCCCACAGTGCCTCATTAAAAATACCACCTGTCATTTTTGAGGAGCCGAGTTGCCTGTCGGTAAAGATAATAGGTATCTCAACTATTTTATAACCCAGTTTCCATGCAATAAATTTCATTTCGATCTGGAAGCCATAGCCTTTTGATTTTATCTGTTCAGGCCTTATATTTTCCAGTACTTCTCTTTTATAACATTTAAAGCCGGCTGTGGTATCCTTAATGTTCATTCCTGTGATGGTTCTGACATATATTGACGCAAAATATGACATAAGTACCCTGGAGAGAGGCCAGTTGACAACATTTACACCGCTTATATACCGTGAGCCAATTGCAAGGTCGGCTCCGTTGTTATGGCATTCGTTATAAAGCCTTATCAGGTCATTGGGGTTGTGTGAGAAGTCGGCGTCCATCTCGTATACATATGTATAGTCATTCTCTATTGCCCATTTGAAACCTGTTATATAGGCTGTGCCCAGTCCGAGTTTTCCCTGTCTTTCTATAAGGTAGAGGTTAGGGAGTTTCTTCTGGAGTGATTTTATTATATCGGCTGTTCCGTCCGGAGAATTATCATCAATAATAAGTATGTCGAATTGCACTGGTAATGTGAAGATCGCTTTTATAATTGATTCAATATTTTCCTTTTCCCTGTAAGTTGGTATTATTACAATATTCGACATATCAGATAAATATTTACGAAAGTAGTACTTTTCATGAGACTTGCATAAACGGCCTGAATTTTATTTCTGAAATATTTCGAAAATTTATTACAAAATCTTTGCAGGAAATAATTGAACCGCTATCTTTGTCGTCCCAAAAGTTAAGGATTACACAAGAAGTGATTTTTAAAACTGGCGGGACCTCGGCAGCATCGGCTGATGAGGTAAAAAAGTTCTTTGAAATTATGAAGTAAACAACCAGGCGAG
>DATFLA010000324.1:0-6728 GCA_035268305.1 Bacteroidales bacterium
TCCTATCACAAGTCTGTAAAGCAATGCATTGAAGTTTGTGGTGTCCTGGTCCGAGGCATTGGGTGAGAGTGTTTGTGTTAGGTTTGAAAGGTCCTTCAGATAGGTTACCTTGTCTCTTTGATAAAGAGAATAGGATGCAAGCATTTTTATTGCCAGCCCGTTTTCGAGTGTTCTTGTATAATCGAGCTGGTTTGTTAATCTCTTTGAATAGAACCAACTGTCAAATGCAGTATAAAATCTTGGTTCAATGAGATCACCTTTGTCCCAAAGCTTCTCTTTCATATACGACACCTGGTATTTTATTCTGGCCTTGTCGTGTGTATACAGATAGTATAAATCTGCATTATATTGTTCCTTTGGCATCCATGTCTGCGACCTCAGTGTGTCGGTTGAGAAACCTCCGAAGAAATTTCTTCCTCCCGATAGGGAAACACTGTGCCTCTTTTTCCTGAAATTGACATTGGCATCAAAATTATAAGTGCCTGCCGATTCGTAGTATGAGTTTGCAGTCATACCAAAATTGGAGCTTTTATTCTCTTTTGTTATTATGTTTATTGCGCCTGCCAGGGCATCGCTGCCATAGATAACCGACATTGGACCTTCAACCATTTCGATGTGATCGACATTGTAAAGGCTTAACTGGCTCAGGTCTATGTTGCCTCCCATCCTGCCTATTACAGGAACCCCGTCAACAAGTATTTTGACATTGTTGCCTGACAGCCCTTTAATCTTCAGGCTGCTTCCAAGTGCCGGATCCTGGCTTATTGAGAGATTGACCTGGTTCTGAAGAATATCTTTCAGGGTATTGGCTGCTTTCTCCTCAATCTTCCTGTTATCGAGTACTGTGATATTATATATGGATTTATCGGCTTTTTGAGGCTGAAAAGACCCGGTGACAACCACTTCATTTAAAGAAAAAACAGTAGGTGTCATACTTAACTCATAGGATTTGCCAGGATCTATTGTATCTGTTAGGGCGGTATAACCTATACATGTTATCTTTACCTGACTCCTGCTAGTTACAGGATTTTCCAGTACTCCTTTTTCATCGGAAATCTTAAAGTATTCTTTTTTTGTTTTAAGATCTGAGAAGAGTACCGTGGCAAATGAAACGGGCTGTTTGTTTTTTGAATCGGTCAGCTTAATTCTGGCCGTCTGGCCCAATGCGCCCGACGTCCAGAATATAAGCATTAGAAGTGCGAATGTACTTCTCATTTCCCGAAACCCCAACATCACAACCTGATTACTTAAGTGTTGAAATATCGAATGAAAGGTTACCTGTTGATGAACCTTCAAATGTCTTGAACTGTATCCTGTAAATGTTATCGTCCCTGTCTTTTACATAATATACCTTACTGTCATCGATGCTGTACTGGTAAGTTGACATATCAATAGTCTTCCAGTCAGAACCGATTGTTGACATATCTGTAAGGTAACCTGTTTCAGGCATATTGTCAGCTGACATATCGGCTGCTGCACCCTCCTGGGCAGTAATTTCAATGTTCTGAAGTACGCCTGTAACCGGGTAATTGATACTGTTATCTATATATTTTGTAAATACAATATCCCATGTTGTTGCATCAGGTTCCCTGTCTGCTTCCTCATTTGTATCCAGCGAATAATAATCGAAGTTATTTGTTCTTCCTGCCAGATCGAGAGTAACATCCTGTTCGTCGCTGCCATCAAGGTTGGCATACCTGAAAACATATTGCTGTTCAACAGATAATTTTTTCTCAATCCAGATTTTCTTCATAGAACCTGCACGTGTTGTTATGATATACAGCGAAACACCATTTACATTATGTGATACCATATCGTAGTTTCCCCATCCGTAATTGGGAAAATCAGTTGCATTCATGTTAAACGCACCTTCTGTCCATGTAGTATCGGAATTATTTAGACTGGCCCATGTTGAATATCCAGTTGTATCAATAGTGGTATCCCACGACCACCCGGATACCGGATATGCCTTAAGTGTAACCCCTGCAGCTCCATTGATAAGTATGGCAGCTTCCCGGGCTGATACGCTGAAAGCTATATCCCAGTTGGTGCGGGGAACAACAGTTGTAAGACCATCGCTTAACCTGTAGTAAATATCGTTTGCATATCCTGATCCCATTGATAATGATTCTGTTGTTGTGACCAGTGATGGTGCCGTTGAGTCTTTTTTGCAGGAATTAAGGCCCGCAGTTACCAAAACGCTTGCGATTAAGATTAAATATGAAATTCTTTTCATCTGCTATTAATTTATTTTAATGGTTACATGGAACAGGAACCTATATAACAGGATATGAGCAAGTTATTGTTTCCGGGTTTGATTCCTGTCCCGTTTAACGGATTTTTTCGATTGCGAAAATAGGAACAATCAAACAGACGAAAATGGTATATTTCAGAGGTTCTGTGGTAATAATTTTATGTGGAGTGAGCGGAACCTGCTGGGTGTTAGCCCTGTTTTGCTCTTGAAGACCTTGGTAAAATAGGAGTTGTCTTCAAAGTTTAGTTTGTATGCAATTTCTGAGACACTGTATTCTGTGGAGAGTAATAATTTCCTGGCCTCCTGCATGAGCCTGTCCTGTAGTATACTTTTCAGCCCGCAGCTGAAATACTTGTTACAGATATCATTCAACTGCCTCTCTGAGATATTGAGGGCGGACGAATAGAAACCAAGATGATGTTGCTGAATGAAGTTGGTGTCTATCATATGTACAAGAGAATGAAACAGAACGCTGTCGGATACAGGCGAAATATCCGCTTTTTTCTCATAGAGATCAGTTAGCTTGAGCAAAAGAATATTAAGCAGTGATCTTATAATTGTAGCTGAATTATTACCGGATGTATAGGATTCATATTCGTTCCTGAGAGATCTCATTGTGGACGTAAAAGTTCCGAACTCATTTTCAGCCAGCGACATAACGGGCATGCAGCAGTCGCGGTCAACCCGGGCAGTGTAGGAGAAGACATTAAGCAGCCTTGTGAAACTGAATTCCTCAACATAAAAATCCTGGCAGAAGAAAAAGACAGTAGCATCCACATCCTTCAGTCCCGCAAGCGAATGTTCCTGGTCGGGTGCTATAAGACACACAGTCTTTTCAGGTACCCTGTATCTCTCGTTGTTGATCATAACCTCACCCGTGCCACCGTTAACAAGTACAAGGGAGTAGAAATCGTGGGAGTGTGGTTTCTCTATAAAGGGATAACTGTTTAGATATAGAGCGAGACTATTAAAATATACCCCGTGCACTTTTATATCGTGCAGAAAACTAAAGTGATAGTGAGATCTTTCAGTGTTAACTTCCGGGTACAAGACAAAAATTAATTATGAACTGCAAACTTACGAAAAAGTCTTGTTAAAATGTTAACAGAGAAATGCTATTTATCATGATTCAAATGGTTTGTGATTCTGTACCTGTTGTTGTTAACCTGTATAAGCGTATTAATTATTTCAGCCGGGTATAAAATATTAATATTGTAGTACTTTTATAGTGTAGTATTGGTCTTACTTAAAATACAGATACAATGAAGAGATTATTTTTTATTTCGTTAATGCTATTAATGATTCTTGGTTGCGGCCGGGAGAAACAGGATATGGTTAATGCAACCGGTACAGCGGAGCCTTTTAATACAGCCGGCAGGAAAGTGCTTGTTTATACCACTGCCGAAGGTACAGACCTCAGACTCACACCAACAGATACTGTGGGTTTCAGGGAACTTATTCAGCCCGTTGAAACCCAGATATGTATCTTTACTGATCCGACAAAGCAGTTCCAGACTTTCCTGGGGATAGGTGGGGCTCTTACCGATGCTTCAGCAGAGACTTTTGCAAAAATGCCGGGTGACCTTCAACAGGAGTTTCTCCGGGACTATTACGATACAGACAAGGGTATTGGCTATACCCTTGCAAGAACAAATATAAACAGTTGCGATTTTTCGAGCGACAGCTATACATATGTTCAGGATGGTGATAAGGATCTTAAAACATTTAATATAGGTCACGACCTGAAGTATAAGGTGCCCTTTATCAAAAAGGCAATTGCAGCGGCAGGAGGCAGGCTTACCCTTTTTGCAAGTCCATGGAGCCCTCCTGCATTTATGAAAACGAATAAGGACATGTTGCACGGAGGGAAACTTGCCCCGGAATTTGATCATTCGTGGGCAGAATATTATACCAGGTTTATTAAGGCATATGCAAAGGAGGGCATTCCTGTATGGGGAATAACAATACAAAATGAGCCTATGGCTACTCAAATATGGGAATCGTGTATTTACACTGCAAATGATGAACGCGATTTTCTTAAGAATTTTCTTGGTCCGGAGATGGAAAAAGCAGGACTGGGAGACAAAAAGATAATAGTATGGGATCATAACCGTGATCTTATGTACCAGCGGGCAAGGGTTATCTTTGATGATCCTGATGCTGCCAGATATGCATGGGGCCTGGGATTTCACTGGTATGAAGACTGGAGTGGAGGAAAGAAAATGTTCGGGAATGTGGGACTTGTGCATGATGCTTACCCTGATAAGAACCTCCTTTTTACAGAAGGTTGTGCCGAGAGTTTTGATCCCTCACGTTATAATTACTGGGGACTTGGAGAGAAATACGGCATATCGATGATTCACGATTTTAATAACGGTGCTGTAGGATGGACCGACTGGAACGTTTTGCTCGATGAGCAGGGAGGCCCCAACCATGTCGGCAACTTCTGTTTTGCCCCTGTACATTACGATACAAAAACGGGTAAAATGATATTTACCAACTCCTATTATTACATAGGACATTTCTCAAAGTTTATACGTCCGGGTGCAAAGAGAGTTATCAGTTCGGCAAGCCGAAGCCAGCTACTTACAACTGCCTTCCTCAATAAAGACGGTAAACTAGCGGTCGTTGTAATGAATCAGAGCGATAATGCTATTACTTATAATTTCTGTATCGGTCCGGAGGCTGCCGAGATAAATATCGGTCCCCATGCCATACAGACACTAATCCTGTAGCTTCTTAATACCCATGTTATAGAGAGTAAAACTGAAAATATCAGCGTATTGCTCAATGGATTTGCTTATCGGAGTGCCGGCCCCGTGGCCTGCCTTTGTCTCTATCCTTATCAGTATCGGGTTGTTACCAGCCTGTTTCGATTGTAGCTCGGCAGCAAACTTGAATGAATGGGCAGGGACAACCCTGTCATCATGATCGGCAGTTGTTATAAGTGTTGCAGGATATTTGACACCGGACCGGACATTATGATCGGGTGAGTATTTATACAGGTATTCAAACATCTCTTTGCTGTCTTCAGCAGTGCCATAATCGGATGCCCAGCCGGCTCCTGCAGTGAATTTATTATACCTGAGCATATCAAGTACGCCAACTGCGGGTAAAGCCACTTTCATAAGATCCGGTCGTTGAGTCATTACAGCACCTACAAGCAGTCCTCCGTTTGAACCGCCCCTGATGGCAAGATAATCGGATGAAGTATATTTATTTTGTATGAGATATTCACCAGCAGCTATAAAATCATCAAACACATTCTGCTTGTTCATCTTTGTTCCTGCCTGGTGCCATTTCTCACCATATTCTCCACCACCACGAATATTCGGCACGGCATATATCCCTCCCAGCTGCAGCCATAAGGCTGTGGGTATACTGAAAGATGGGGTTATACTAATATCAAAACCTCCGTAACCGTAAAGCATTGTCGGGTTTTTCCCGTTCATTACAGTCCCTTTGCGGTAGGTAATTACCATGGGAACCCGGGTTCCGTCCTTTGAGTTATAAAAGATCTCGTGCGACTCATAATCATCGCTGTTGAAATCCACATCGGGCTTTTTATAGATAACTGTTTCTCCCGATACCGGATCCAGCCTGTAGATGGTAGGGGGTGTAATATAATTTGTGAAGGTGAAATAGACGTCCTTGTCCTCCTTTTTAGCTCCGAAGCCCGATGCCGTTCCTATTCCCGGCAGTTTAATTTCCCTTACAAGGTTGCCTTTCATGTCGTATTGCCTGACCCTTGATATGGCATCTATCATGTAATGGGCAAAGAAGTAACCAGCACCAGTTGACGGGTCAAGAACATTTTCCGTTTCAGGGATAAAATCAACCCAGTTTTCAGGTGTGGGAGCAGAAGCATCAACAGTAACTACTTTCCTGTTAGGTGCATTAAGGTTTGTTACTATGAAAAGTTTCGAACCTTCATTATCTATAACATAATTGTCGCTTTTAAAATTATCAACAACAGTAATAAACTTGCTCCCGGGTTTTTTAAGATCCTTTATATACAGTTCGTTACCGGTTGTCGACTCGGCTGCAGTAACAACAAGATACCTGCCATCTTCCGTTACACCGCCACCTACATACCTTCTTACTATATCAGCTCCGAATACTACCTTGTCTTCCGACTGGCTTGTTCCTATCTTGTGATAATAAAGCTTGTGATGGTCGGTCATTGCCGACAACATATTCCCTTTGGGCTTGTCGTAACTCGAATAGTAGAAACCATCATCACCTTTCCATGAAAGTGCGCTGAATTTAATGTCTTTAAGAGTGTCTCCTATTGCCTGTTTATTTTCAGCCTTCATTACAATTACCTTCCTCCAGTCTGATCCTCCCTCAGATATTGAATAAGCAACCATTGAACCATCATGTGAAAATTCTATCTCACCAAGCGATGTTGTGCCGTCTTTTGAAAAGGTATTGGGATCGAGAAAGACTTCAGGCTTGCCATTATCCTTCTGCC
>DATFLA010000325.1:0-2701 GCA_035268305.1 Bacteroidales bacterium
CAGAACCTAAAAAAATATGTTAACAATGTATTATTAGTTATAAACATTTAACACAATTATTAGAATTTTATACTATAGACTGTACTACTCTAAAGAATAATGAGAAGTTCAGGCAAAGCTGGATTCTAAATATTGGTGCCGACATTATTTGAGGTCACTGTGTGAAATATTAACTTTGTTAAAAACTTACAATGGCAACCGAAACAGAAAGAAAATTCCTTGTGAATGGTGAATTCATAGGAAAAGCCGTCAGGAAAACGGAGATACTTCAACGTTATCTTTCAGTAGATCCTGACAAGACTGTTCGTCTCAGAATAGCAGGAAATGAGGCTTTTCTCACAATAAAAGGACGGTCAAGGGGACATTCAATTTCCAGGAATGAATGGGAGTTTCCTGTTCCTTTGCAGGATGCCCGTGGTATGTTGGAGGTTTGTTTGCCAGGGAAAGTTGTAAAGACCCGTTATTTCATTCCCTTCGCTGGTCATACATTTGAAGTGGATGTCTTTCATGAAGAAAATGAAGGGCTTGTGTTAGCTGAAATAGAATTATCCTTTGATAATGAAGATTTTGAAAAGCCTGACTGGCTGGGGCAGGAGGTAACAGGTATTCCTGAATACTATAATGCCAATCTGATTAAATAACTCCTCGTTGATAGACTTTTAAATATTAAGATCATTTATAATCCTTTCCAGAGCTGATGTGAAAAGGTACCCTGCTTCCCGCACAGCTGCAACAAATCCGCTGTCAGGGGAAATACAAGGATTGGCATTGACTTCTATTACAAATACATTTTCATCTTTATCTGTTCTCATGTCAACACGGGCATAGCCCTTAAGCCCGAACAGGTGCCAGCAGCCGGTAGCGGCATTTATTAATCCTGATTCAAGCTTTTTGCTAATTGTATTTCCCGGAAATTGCCGGACTGTATTAGTATATTCGAAGCTATCAGCATCCCATTTTGCCTTAAAATCAACTATTCGTGGCCTGTTTTCTCCATAATTCATAAATACTATTTCCGCGGGAGGTAATACTTCAGGTCCATTAGGTCCTGCAAGGACACTTATATTGAATTCCCTGCCATCGATATAATCCTCGACGAACCAGTGAGCATCATCAAGTCCCGATAACCTTTCTGATTCTCCCTGCTCGAGCTCAAACACAGAATCATCTGTAATGCCTAGTGAACCGTCTTCCCATACCGGTTTTAGTATATACTTTCTTCCCTTTTCCAGCAATGCCATCTGCGACGGCCTGAAAGCTGAGGGATTCCTGATGCCGGCATCTCTCATCATTCTGCCGGCAAGGGTTTTGCTGCTCGTTGTGAATATAGCTTCCAGCGGACATCCGGAATAGGGAATGGAATACATATTCAGCAAAGCAGGAATGAAATAGTTTAATTCCCCTTTATTATTAATTGATTCAACAAGATTAAAGACAAAATCATATTTCTTTTTTGCAAGGTCCTCAATCTCTTTCATAAAATTAACTGTTATCCCCCTAGAGGAGACATTTATGTCCATTTCCGCAAGGTGAGCAGCTATATGTTCCACCTGATCGAGTACATCAAGCTCATCAGCCGTTGCTGTTTCTCCGGGTTCATTATATATTATACAGCACTTTTTCATTTATATGGTAGTGTCCTTTACTGCTTTTTAATTCTGCTTATGGCAGATTTCATTATTTTTTCCATCAGCATCCGGAATCCGATGCCATACATACCTGCAAGAATTGGCAGGTCGGAATGGATGGGATTAAGTCCTGCCAACGGGTTGGCTTCTATGAAACATATTTTTCCGTCGCGGTCGGCTTTAAGATCTATTCTCCCGGCGTCGACAGCATTTAAAGCTCTCCAGGCACGAACTGCCACATCATTACATTCTTTCTCAATGTCTTTGTCAAGGGGGATGTAACTGCAGTAACTCTGATAGTTTTCTTTTACCTCAACAGAATAGGGGAGATTGCCGGAGCATAATATTTCCATACCTCCTATAGCTTCCGCATCGGGGCCGCTTCCGGTTATACCTACAGTGAATTCCCTTCCCGGAAGATATTCTTCAACAAGTGCCGGCTGATCAAATTCCCTGATTATCCATTTAACCATGGTAATTAAATCCTCTTTTGAGTTAACCAGGCTTTTTTCAGTTATTCCCTTACCTGTCCCTTCTGAAACCGGCTTAACAAAAAGAGGAAACTGCAGGGAGCAATTAACCGCCTCAGAAGGCGTGCCGGCAAGAATACCGGGACTTACCGGAACACCTGCAGAAGCAACTACAAGCTTGGCAAGGTGCTTATTAAGAGAAAGTCCCATAATAACAGGGCCGCTGAATACATAAGGTATTCTGTACTGATCGAGTATGGCGGGAATTACCGATTCCCTGCCATCTCCATACAGGCCTTCGGCAATATTAAAGATCATATCCCACCTTTCACCGCGGGCTAAAGCTTCAATGAGCTGGAATACATTACCAATAAGAACAGTCTCATAACCTAATTCCCTGAGAGAGTGGTCAATAGCATCAACGGTTTCCTTTTTGTCAAATTCGGCCGTTTCTTCCAGAGAATATCCCCGGTCAAGATACCATGACCGAAGATCGTAAGTTAAACCTATTTTCATATGCCGGCTTATCTTTCAGGATATTCGCAGATACTGCCCTTATAATTCCTAAGAACTATATGTTCGCTGTTATGTTCCAACACATAA
>DATFLA010000326.1:0-3597 GCA_035268305.1 Bacteroidales bacterium
GGGCGTCAAATGTGGTTCTGAAGGTCTTTGTATCCTGCCTTTCGGAAACGGAGCTGAAAGGATGCTTGGTAACAGGGAGCCGGGAGCAAGTGTATCCGGACTAAATTTTAATATTCATACTGCTTCACATCTTATCAGGGCGTCGCAGGAAGGAATAGCATTTTCATTCAGGTACGGTCTGGATATCATGAAGGATACCGGTATCGATGCAGAAATTATAAGGGCCGGTAAAGCTAATATGTTCCTTAGTACTGTTTTCAGACAGACCCTGGCAGATGTAACAGGTGCTTCAATACATCTCTATAATACGGATGGTGCCGCAGGGGCCGCCAGGGGAGCAGGAATAGGCTGTGGCTATTATAGTAGTGAAAAAGAGGCTTTTGCAGGACTTAAAGAGGTTGGCATAACGACTCCTGGTAAGAACAGGGAACTTGCAGCAGAGGCTTATCTGCGATGGACGAAAGCACTTGATGCTGCTTTGAAGTAAGATAAACACCAGGCATGCCGATAGCTACCGGAACGAATTTTAACAGAATATTTTTAAAAAGATAACTCTAAAATACTTATCAAAATGATTTACAAAGGCAATAAGGAAGCATATCCCGGGATAGGGAAAATTGAATATGAAGGATCAAAATCCAGGAATCCCCTGGCTTTTAAATGGTATAATCCTGAAGAAGTTATTGCAGGAAAGAAGATGAAAGATCACCTGAGGTTTGCAGTTGCATACTGGCATTCATTCTGTGGCGACGGTGGCGATCCTTTCGGCGACGCAACACGCATATATCCCTGGAATGATGCAGGAGATCAGGAAAAGATACAACAGAGACTCGATGCCGCTTTTGAATTTATTACGAAGATAGGAGCAGGCTATTATTGTTTTCATGATATTGATGTGGTTGGTAATGGTTCGGTGCTCGAAATAGAAAAACGTCTTGAAAAGTATGTGCCTGTAATGAAAAATATGCAGGAGCAGACAGGGGTTAAGCTATTGTGGGGAACAGCAAACCTTTTTTCCCATCCCAGGTATATGAACGGTGCCGCAACAAACCCTGATTTCAGGGTAGTGGCAAACGCTGCAGTTCAGCTGAGGAATGCTATCCATGCTACTGTAACTTTAGGAGGCGAAAATTACGTGTTCTGGGGTGGCAGGGAAGGTTACATGAGCCTTCACAACACCGATATGAAAAGGGAACTGGATCATATGGGTATGATGTTGTCCCTGGCACGCGATTACGGCAGGAGTATAGGATTTAAGGGAACCTTCCTTGTAGAACCCAAACCTATGGAGCCGACAAAACACCAATATGACTACGATGTGTCAACAATAATAGGATTCCTCAGGAAATATGGCCTCGATAATGACTTTAAACTTAATATAGAAGTTAATCATGCAACCCTTGCAGGACATACATTTACACATGAATTGCAGGTGGCAGCTGATGCAGGGTTACTGGGCAGTATCGATGCCAACAAGGGAGACTACCAGAATGGATGGGATACTGATGAATTCCCAACAAATATCTACGAGATAACTGAAGCCATGATTGTTATTCTCAGGGCAGGCGGCTTCAGCACAGGTGGTATCAACTTCGATGCTAAGGTAAGAAGAAACTCTACTGATGCAGAAGATCTTTTTATTGCACATATAAGCGGCATGGATACCTTCGCAAGGTCACTCAAGATTGCTGAAAAAATACTTGATGAAAGTAATTATCTCAGCCTGCGCAAGAAAAGGTATGAATCGTTCGATTCAGGTAATGGCAGTGATTTTGAAAAAGGGAAGCTTACACTTGAACAACTGCGGGAGCTGGCTATAAATGATGATGAACCGATTACAAGAAGCGGTAAGCAGGAGATGTTTGAACAGCTGATAAATATGTATATTGAATAAGTGAACAAGCAGGAGACCCTTTGTTAGGCACTATCGTAATGCGCTTTAATACAGGGGTATATATGGAAAAATACAGGAGGAGTATAGCTAAGTTTTTAATATTAATATTCTGATTATGGAAAAGGTTGTATTAGAAAAAAAGAGCAGGTTTGATTTCGATAAGACAGTGGAACTTCTTGTTGCCGAAGCCGAAAAGTCAGGATGGACCATCCCTGCTGTACACGATCTGCGGCAATCACTGGCTAAATCGGGCAAGATGGTACGATCAGTAAAAGTGATTGAGATGTGTAAGCCTGAATATTCAGGCCAGATGCTGGAACTTAATGATGAGCGTATTATATCTGTTATGATGCCATGCAGGATCTCTGTATATGAAAAAGACGACGGGCTGGCCTATATCGGACTTATGAATACCTCACACATCACTTCAGGACTGCCTGCTGTTATTGCAAGGGTTATGAAACAGGCTTCAGGGGAAACACTTGATATGGTTACAAAAATTGCCGGGGAATAATAATAGCACGGTTTCTAATTAAAGAAGCATCTTTTCTATTGAGGATTTTTCCGTAGCCGTAAGGGAACTCATTGTGTTAAGGGCATTCTGAATCTTGACCTTGAAATTCCAGCATGTCATCTGTCTTAACGACAGACGTCTTGCAAATTCATATGTTGAAACATCTTCTTTTCCTTTGCAAACATTATAGGCTATATAAAATGCCTTGCTGATCGGAAACTTGCAGTTATGGAAAATAGTACCTGATGTGGGAGATTCTTCACTTTTACACCTTGTGCACCTTCTCGAATACGGTGTTTTACCCTGACAGTAGTTGGTGTTACCGCATTTGCGGCATGTGAATCCTTCGCTCCACTTTAGATCGGCCAGGAACTCATAACATTTTTCATCACTGAGAAAAAGCTCAGCAATCTTTTCATCATCAATGTCGTTGTTGAATATTTTACTCATCCACAATGGCTTTGTTTTGCAAATATAGATTTTCTGAGTGATAATAAAAAGATTTAGGTGATACTATTGCGATTTATTGTTTTTGTAGTTACCTTTGCGCCGGTTTTTGAAACAAGTATTTGATGCAATTACTATGGCATACGCAGAGATAAATAAGAGATACAGTGATCTGGCAGAGACAACATGTTGCCTGTCATGTGGAGGGGCGATTAATTATTCCGGTGCTTCAGCCGGTGAAGTGTGTGTTGATCTTGGCAGCGGCAGGGGTACGGATGTTATCCGGCTTTCAGAAACAGTTGGTAGTGAAGGGTTCGTGTACGGGATAGATATTTCTGATGGAATGATAAGGAAAGCAAAAAGTACGGCAGAGAGACTCGGAGTAAAGAATGTAGAGTTTGTCCACAGCCCTCTTGAAAAACTGGCTTTACCTGATGATACTGCCGACCTGGTTATTTCAAACTGCACTATAAATCATGCTGCCGATAAGCAGACTGTATGGAATGAAGTGTACAGGATACTAAAGGAGGGAGGACGCTTTGTAGTTAGTGATATATATGCTGTTGAACCTATTGCCGAAGAATATCGCAACGATCCTGTTGCAATATCTGAATGCTGGGCCGGTTCGGTTACACGTGACGAATACATGGAGCAATTAAATAAGGCAGGATTCAGATCGGTAAAAATTATTGAAGAATCTGAACCTTATGATAAAGGCCATGCCAGCGTATGCAGCTGGACT
>DATFLA010000327.1:0-4703 GCA_035268305.1 Bacteroidales bacterium
TTACGGAACCATCGCTGCTTGAAGTTGCTGACATATTATATGGTAAGGAAGAATACGACAGGGCTTATGAGTATTATAAACGCCTGGAAGATATTGCAACAACTGATGCCGATAAGTTAAAAGCTATGAGAGGTGAACTCAGGTCGGCTTACGAGGCGGAGGATGCTGACAAGACAATGGAAGCTGCCGGAAATATACTTGCAGCTCCAAATATGCCTGAAGAACTGGTGCGGGAAGCTAACTTCATGGATGCAAAAGCCAATTACAGCAGGAATAACCTTGATGAAGCACTAAAATACTTCAGGAAAGTAGCTACTGAGGTCACCACTGCTGAAGGTGCAGAGTCGAAATACAGGGTGGCTGAGATACTATACAGGAAAGGTCAGGTAGCTGATGCGGAAAAAGTTATAAATGAGTTTGTTAACCAGAGTACGCCGCATCAGTACTGGATGGCAAGGATGTTTCTTCTCCTGGCAGACATAAGTATTAAGAAAGGTGACATGCTGCAGGCAAGAGCTACATTGCAGAGTCTCAGGGATTATTATACAATAGACAATGATGGTATCCTTGATGAAGTGAGATCTAAACTAGACAGCCTTAATACCGGTAATAATGCTGAAAAAACTGACAGTCTCAATATTAATAACTGATAGAGTATAATTTCAGTCTCTATTAACTGTGATTACAGTAAAAACGAATAAAGAAACGGAACAGACATGATAAACAGGAATCTACTAATTACCGTCTTAATTATCTTTATAACACTGCCTTTATCAGCGCAGGAAAAGAAACAGGACCAGAACCTTAACAGGGAAGTGACTCTTTACAATCCATATAAACCGTCCATACAACAGTCGAGAAAGATCAGTTTCTTTCCCGATATGAGCGATACATCCAAGGTACGCCCTGTATTCAGATACGACGTTACTACTGAACCATTCATGCCTGAATATACTATCAGCCCGATAAAGGCGGCTACCCTTCTTCCTGATCCGCTTCCACGACTTTATAAAAGTTACCTCAATGCCGGCCTGGGTAACTATGTAACTCCTTTTGCAGAAATAAGCATTAGTAATGAACGTTCCAAAAAGGGTAACATCGGCTTTTATGCAAGGCATTATTCCACAAATGGTAAAATTGAACTGCCCAACCTGAAAAAGGTATTCGCCGGTTATATGGATAACAATGCTTCTCTCTATGGCCGCAGGTTTTTCAGGAAAGCCGTCCTGGAAGGATCGGTTGATTACACCGGAAAAACAAGGTACGCTTATGGTTACGACCCTGTATATCTCACTTATGATCCTTCAAAAAAGGAAATAAAAAGGGATTATAATAATGCGGAAGCCAGAATATCTCTGTCATCTCTTAACCTGGATTCAGCAGATTTTTCCTATGATTTTGATATTGCCTATAATTACTTCTTCACCAAAGACAATATAAGTCAGAATGGCTTCGGTCTGAACGGACTGATGGCTAAGACTTATAACGGCTTCTATATCGGCTCCGGATTGTTATTTGATATTTACAGCATGCCGGCTGATATATCGGCTGAATCGAAATATATTGCAGCAATAAGTCCTTTTGTAAAAAAGAGAAGCGATCAGTGGTACTTTAAACTTGGCATGCAGGTCCTTTTTGAAAGAAACATGACATCACAGACAGTAATGCATTTCTATCCTGATATCAACCTCGGATTTGATATTGTTCCTTCATACATAAGGTTCTTTGCCGGGCTGTCGGGGAAGCTGGAGAATAATACTCCAATGAGTGTTGTTGATATGAATCCTTTCCTGTACAGCAATAAGAAACTGCTGTCTGTGCCCAATACCGATCACCAGCTTATTATCACAGCCGGACTGAGAGGCAATACAGGCTTTAACGGAAGTTACCTTATATCAACATCGTATTCCGTTATAAAGGATATGCTTTTCTTTTCAAATATTGTAAATGATACCCTCACCGTTCCTTCACTGGGTAACCGCTTTGCCGTTATAACCGATGACATAGATTTGCTGAGAGTCCACGGGGAGATCAACGGACAGATAAGCGATAAGATGTCTTTTTACGGAGAGGCAAATTACTACCAGTACACAATGACATCCTATGAATATCCGTGGAACAAAGCTGAGTGGGACGGTAAGCTGGGACTAAAATACAATCTGCGTAACAAGATAATAGCCGGCCTGGATATTACAGGTCAGGGCATGAGGCATGAGATAATAAACGGTTATATTCTACCCGTTTCCCAAAGTCTTCTTGATCCGCCTGTTCCCGGTTCCCGTCTTATAACCGATCTTCCTGCTCATTTCAATCTTAATTTCAGTGCGGAATACAGGTATTCAAAGATACTTTCTTTCTGGACAAGGCTGAATAATATATCGACCGACAGGTATTTTGAATGGGCATATTACCCCTCACAAAGGTTCCTTTTCATGTTTGGCTTTACATACAGCCTTTAAATATATGAAAAGTAATTTCAGCCAGACATGGCAGTCGGAATTACTGTCCTTGTATATATCTGAGATATAGTGAATTACAAAAAACAGCAAGGATGCTGGATCATGTGTGTGGAATTGTTAATTTTTAATGTGAAATTGTGCATTATTTTTCCCCTGTAACTGGTATAAAATCGTTTATATTCCGTATATTTGTCCGGATAATTAAAATTCATGAAATCAACATTTTATAGCAGGAAAAGTGAAGTTGGTCCTGAAGGTTGCGATGATAAAAAGAGCATCCTGGTTTCATTCCCCCGATGGTACATTTAAGGTCAGAAAAAAAGTGATTCATGCTGATAGGTTTGCCTGCCTTAATGTTGGTATTGTGGATTCATGTTTTTGGTAATATTATAAATGATTTAAATATTGGTTAAGATGAGTGAGGACGAAAAGAAATTGCATGACAGTAAGGAGTATTCAGCGGATAATATACAGGTTCTGGAGGGGCTTGAAGCGGTAAGGAAGCGCCCTGCGATGTATATCGGAGATATAGGTGTTAAAGGGTTGCATCATCTCGTATATGAAGTTGTTGACAACTCTATTGATGAGGCCCTGGCCGGATTCTGTTCCCGTGTTGATGTTACTATCATGGAAGACGGGTCAATAAATGTGACAGATGATGGAAGGGGTATACCAACAGGGACAATGGAGAAGGAACAAAAATCGGCTCTCGAGGTTGTCATGACAGTTCTTCATGCCGGTGGAAAATTCAATAAAGATTCATATAAGGTATCGGGAGGCCTTCATGGTGTGGGTGTTTCCTGTGTGAATGCACTTTCCGATCATCTTACTGCCGAGATAATGCGTGAAGGCAATGTTTTCAGGCAGGAATACAGGAAAGGAAAACCGGTTGGTGGTGTTGAAATAACAGGGGCGACAAAAAAATCGGGTACATCCATAACATTCAAACCTGACGGAACAATTTTCCAGACTACTGAGTTTAATTTCGAGATTCTTTCAGCCCGTCTCAGGGAGCTGGCATTCCTGAACAAGGGGATAATTCTCACTATTAAGGATATGAGGGAGCTTGTGGAAAATGGTAACGGCGGGACGCCCAGGTATGAAGAGTTTTTTTCCGAACAGGGCCTGATGGAATTTGTTGAATACCTCGATTCCAACAGGGAAAGGATCATAGAAAGACCTATAAACATTACCTTCGATAAAACAGATATTCCTGTGGAGATTGCACTTCAATACAACAGTTCTTTCTCCGAGAACGTGCATTCCTATGTCAATAATATCAATACAATAGAGGGGGGGACACATCTTGCAGGTTTCAGGAGAGGTCTGACAAGGACCCTGAAGAAGTATGCAGAGGATTCAGGTGCTACCACTAAGCTTAAGTTCGACATTAATGGTGATGATTTCAGGGAAGGCCTGACAGCCGTAGTCTCTGTGAAAGTGCAGGAACCACAGTTTGAAGGACAGACAAAAACAAAGCTCGGTAACTCTGAAGTTATGGGAGCTGTTGACCAGGCTGTAAGTCAGATGCTCTCCAATTACCTTGAGGAAAACCCCAAAGATGCCAGGACAATAGTGCAGAAAGTTATTCTTGCAGCAACAGCCCGACATGCCGCAAGGAAGGCACGTGAGCTTGTTCAGAGAAAAAATGTCCTTTCAGGATCAGGATTACCTGGTAAGCTGGCTGATTGTGCCGACCGTGACCCTGTTAACTGTGAGATATATCTTGTTGAGGGTGATTCTGCAGGCGGGACAGCCAAACAGGGACGCGACAGGCGTTTCCAGGCCATTCTGCCATTGAGAGGTAAAATTCTGAATGTGGAAAAAGCCATGCAGCACAGGATTTACGAAAGTGAAGAGATTAAAAATATATTTACGGCACTTGGTGTCAATATTGGTACGGATGATGATAGTAAAGCTCTTAACCTTGAAGGACTGCGTTATCATAAAATAATAATAATGACCGATGCCGATGTTGATGGTTCGCATATTACCACTCTTATAATGACCTTCTTTTTCAGGTATATGCAGGATCTTATCAGGGGTGGAAACCTGTTCATAGCTACTCCTCCTCTTTATCTCATAAAAAAAGGTAAGCAGGAAAGGTATTGCTGGACTGAGGAAGAAAGAATAGCTGCCGTTGATGAGATGGGGCAGGGGAAAGAGTCTGCCGTTAATATACAGCGGTACAAAGGTCTCGGTGAGATGAATGCCGAACAGCTCTGGCATACAACAATGAATCCT
>DATFLA010000328.1:0-2398 GCA_035268305.1 Bacteroidales bacterium
AAAACATCGCTGACCATTACCGGTTCGGAAAGTTTATATGTGTAATAACCATTAATGTCGCTGCCCTGCTGCACCAGCACATTATCCTGCGAGTAAAGAATATTGCCGGGTAGACCGTTATCATCATCCCATACTATAAGATCAAATGTCCTTTTATTAGACTCCATGTAGCTGTCGTTGAAACAAATACTGACAGCCCTGAGAGTATCATCCATGAATGACTGAAACCTGCAGGCCACCATGGCATTCCTCGAACCCTGGCCATTAATACCGTAACCACCTTCAGAACTTCCATCATCAAAGGCAAAGTAATTACTGAAGACCTGGTAATAGACCATTGTATCGTTTTCTTTGGGATCAAAGACATCTGTTTTTAGCGATGCAGTAATCCTGAAAAGGGCAGAATCGGGATAGTTGTTGCTATATGTGTAAATAAGGTTTGCATTGTAGTCGACACTTGTCTGCGGATCTATGTTTGTAGCCCCGGCAGTGAAGAAATAAGGCTGCGAGGCGGAATACATATCCTTTATCTCAAAGTTACGGGTCACATTCCTTGTAATGATATCATTGTTTCTGTAATGAACCGGTATATAGGACCCCATCTCCTGCAGGTAAACCTGCAGGAACTGCTTCCATGGCATTGCCTCATGTGTCTTTAGCAACGACCTTAACGGCAGGGTGAATGCAACATCGGCAAAAGCTGTATCTGCAACATCCCTGTTCCTGTCGAGCCTTACATAATCAATATTCCATATATCACAGTTCCCAATAATTGAAGGATCGATAAGATTGGAACTGATACTTGCATAGTTAATAAAGCGGAACTTAAAACCTTTTTTAAGAAATTTTTCCTCATTAACAGCTATCATGGCTGTTCTGAATACTGTATCACTGCTTCCTGCAGCCTGCCAAACTGAATACCATTTATCTTCCTGCGGTGCATAAAACTGGACAGTGAGTGAGTCCTTAGGTTCCGGCGGATCTGACAATCCTCCGGGTTCATACAGAAAGCTGAGCCATATATTATCCGATGAAGGATAATTGAGGTTCAATGGTTTCGAAGTAAGGTGATCCGCCTCGAAAACGGAGGTGGACGCGTCGGAATACATATGTCCGGTGTTATCCAGGGCATCGAATGTTGCAATGCCTTTAGTTACCTGTTTTACAGAATATGTATTGTTTATATAAACATAATCATCGAGCCAGTACCTTCTGTCGGGCAATACCGACTGACCCGAAAAGTCGTCAAAAAACGGAAGGCTGAGTGTGTCAGGCAGGAGCGCATCCTTCCTGATGAGGCTGCTATAGTGTTCATGAGAGATACCGGGGTTGGACTGCAGACCTGTAACAAACTCCTGCCCCCTTGCTGTTGAAAAGTAAACAGATGCAATTATTATATATAGCAGTCCTTTCCTGATCATATGTATTAATTAGTCGGTAACGACAAGGTGTCCGGTAGTTGGATCGTATCGTTCATTATCATTGTTGAATCAACCGGCAGTTTTGTTGAGCCCACTGTCAGCCACAGGTAGATGGCTGATCCCAGTTGAAGAGTGGCGTCCTCCTTGTATTCCGGGTTTTGCTTGAAGACAAGTGCATTAATTGTATCTTCAGCATTTCTTATGCTGTTGTCGTAAACATAGGTACCAAGGCTGAATGAAGATATCACTATCTCATTTTTAGCCTGGTTGAGATTCATGCCTATCAGGTCCGGTACAGGGGCTCTCTGGTTGCTGAGTCCTTTTCCAAGTACCAGGTCGATGACAGATCCTTTTTGAAGTGAATCGCCTTCGAATATCGGTTTGCCGTTACACGACTGCTCAAGAACAACATTAATTGAAAGGTCAGGCTTGTAACGTGTCTCTCCCATCTTGAAACCGGAACTTTCTATTGATTGAATCGCCTGTCGTATAGGAAGATCAACGAGGTTAGGAACTTTAACCATCTCGGGGTTGTAGGCATTTACAGTGAGGATAATATTTCTCCACTTCTTTACCTTAAATCCGGGTTCAGGGTTTTGTTCAACAACGCAGCCACGAGGTACAGCAGATGTGTATACTGAATCAATAACCTCATACCTGAGCTTGCTTTTCCTGGCCAGGTTTGCAACCTGCTCCTGTGTAAGCCCTATGAAGGAAGGAACCGGCCTGGCCTGACCATGCCTTGTATAAAGGTTCATCCATAAGAGTAGTCCAAGGATAACGGCAATAACGACCAAAGCGGCAATAGCAAGATTTTTAAGAAAAACTTTGCTAAGGATAAATTCTTTCAGACTCATACTAACAAATTGAACATTAATAATAACGTAAAGGCAAAGATAAAATTATTTGTTTACAGGATTGTAGAGAGAATCTCTCTCAACAGGAGTATATCCTGCATCGCTGATCAGGTTACGCAG
>DATFLA010000329.1:0-3141 GCA_035268305.1 Bacteroidales bacterium
TTCCCGTCGTTTAAACTTTACTGCCGGTTATACATGGAGCTCTGGCCGTCCCATAACTTACCCGGTTGCTACTTATCTTATGTATGACGATCCTCTCATTCATTATTCTGAACGTAACAGGTACAGACTTCCCGATTATTCCCGTCTCGATGTTTCCTTAAGGATAAACAGTTCGTTACTGGCACACAGGCTTACACATCCAAACTGGACTTTTTCAGTTTATAACGTGCTTGGTCGTGAAAATGTGTATTCAGTCTTTTTCCGCAAAGAAGGCGATATGTACACGGGATATAAACTATCGGTATTCGGAAGTGCTATACCAACAGTTTCTTATAGTTTTGATTTTTAAGAATATGAACTATTTAAAATATATCCCCTCCTATGGTTCCCTTTCACAGGGAACCCGAACAACTTTGACAAATGGGACTAAAGTGATTCTCCTTTTCGTCTTCATGGGACTGACTAACTGTATTACTCCATTTATTCCGGAAATTACTGAACAAAAAAAACTTCTTGTTGTACAGGGTCTGATTACCGACCAGGAGGAGACATATACAATAAAATTATCTGAATCATTGCCATTTGGTCAGTCAACCAAGACAATACCTGTTGAAGGTTGTTCCGTATCAGTATCTGACGACCTGGGTAATTATTTCAACTTCCACGAATCACAGCCCGGGATATATACATCCGATTCGCTGGCCTTCAGAGGGGAGACAGGAAGAACATATACAATGCATGTTATAAGAACGAATGGCACCGGAAATACACATTATGAATCATATCCCGTAGAGATGAAACCGGTACCGGCAGTCGACAGCCTTTATTATGAAAAAGTAAGAATAAAAGACAGTGTCGGTTACTTTCCCGGGGCGGAAGGCTGCCAGGTCTATCTCGATACACACGATCCCACAAAAAGCTGCATGTATTACAGGTGGGATTTTACTGAAACATGGAAAATACGGCTTAATTTTGACATACCTAACCATATCTGCTGGATAACAAATCCCTCCTATGCTATTTATATTAAAAACACCTCTGCTCTTGACGAAGACAGGATAACCCGGTACCCTGTACATTTCATTTCAAATCTGACCGACAGGTTGTCATTGAGATATAGTATACTTGTCAACCAGTACTCAATGACAAGTGATGAATACACTTACTGGCAGAGTGTTCAGAACCTTACTTCTCTCACCGGTGGGCTGTCTGATATAATACCTTCTTCAATTCAGGGAAATATCTATTGTACTGATAATCCGGCTGAAACAGTTTTAGGTTATTTCAGTGTTTCAGCAAAAAAATCAAAGAGAATTTATATACAGGATAAATTTGAAGGCGTTGTTAATCCATATGCGGATTGTGTAACCGATACTGTCTATTCTGTAAATCCCGCGGATCTCAACGTTTCAGTGTGGATTCTCCTTACTCACAAATGTGCTATGCCATGCGCTACTTCCTTTGAGATCACTACTCACCAGGAATGCACCGATTGCACATTAAGAGGAACAAATATCAAACCTTCTTTCTGGACCGATGACAAATAGATTAAGTATATCGCTTTTACTCATTATTGGTATTCTTTCCGTGAAGGCTGCAGCGGGACAGGGAAAGACTGATTATACAGATATATTAAAAGAGAAATTTAACAGTTACTGCAAGATGGTTCCACGGGAAGAGATATATTCCCAGACCGACAGATCAGAGTATATTGCAGGTGAAACGGCCTGGTTCAGTCTGTTTGTGATTAACAGGCAAACTGGTATGGCTTCTGATATCAGCAGCATAGTATATGTTGAACTTCTGAATTCAGATAACAGGCCGGTTGTCCAAAAAAAAATAAAGCTCAAAAACAGTTATGGGGAAGGAGAACTGGATATACCTGATACATTAAGTACAGGATCATACACAATGAGAGCCTATACCTCGTGGATGAAAAATTTCCTTCCCGATAATTGTTTCAGCATGGAATTGAAAATATATAATGTGCTTAGTACTAAAGTTATACCTGACAAGATCCTCTCAAGAAAAATTTTACCCGTCAGACCGGGCAATGATGCAGTAAACAGGTATAACAACAGAGATATTTCAATACTGACCGATAACAGCAGAAAAGATTCACTTTCAGTACTTATTATTACAGACAGTCTTTTCCGTTCATTTAATAGAAATCGTTTTTACCTCTTTATACAAACACATGGGATAATTGACCTCGCTGGCTCTTACACAAGTATTTCCGATACAACACGACTTACGATTGCCAAAGCCGGACTTAGTTGCGGTATAAACCAGATCACTGCTTTCGGATCCGATGGTAAACCGGTTACAGAAAAATACATTTATACGTCAAAACCCGACGATCAACGATTTACCATCAGATTATCAGAGAATTATCACACCAGGGAAAGAGTTTCTCTGGATATGGATTATAAAGCAGGATCTCTCCTAAAGAATGATTCACTGCATCTTAGTATCTCAGTTTCACCATTCACCGGGCGGACAGAACAGGAAGATATTGCCGGTTACCTGCTGTTCGGTTCCGAATATGGCCCTCTTCCTCATTATATGATAAACGGACGAAAACTAAATGAAATCCCGCCCTCTTCCCTCGACAGTATATTGTCGGCAATAAGCAGTAATTGGATTGACTGGAGCAAGATACTTGAAAGCCGGTTGCCCGATATCAGGTTTAAACCTGAAAAAGAGACCAGTTACCTTGCCGGCCGGCTTCTGTTCAATGGTAAACAAAGCCATGATAATGAAATAGTAATAATGTGTTCCCCCGGGGAAAATGCACATTTCCAGTATTGTCGTACAGACAGCACAGGTAACTTTAAATTTATCACGAGGGCAGACAACTCGGAAAAAGACTTAATACTGATGCCTGACAATACAACTGATAATCCTTCAATAATTATTGACTCTCCTTTTTCCGACATATATCCTGTAGGTAAACGGCAGGCAGAACAGGCTGTAAAAGAACTTCCTGTATATATACCGAAATGGATGGTAAACTACCAGGTAGAGACCATCTACGGATCAGGATCATTTAAAATTCCTGTTGATACAACTATTGTACCCGGAGATACTGTCGGATTTTACGGGAAACCCGATTTTGAACTGATTATGTCAGACTATATA
>DATFLA010000330.1:0-4533 GCA_035268305.1 Bacteroidales bacterium
TCTTCCTGATCTTTCTTATTTCCTTAGTCACTTCGATGCCATTCATCTCAGGCATCTGCATATCGAGGAGAACAACATCAATATCCGCATGTGATTTTATAAGATCGATTGCCTCACGACCTGATCGTGCCATTAATACAGACATACCGGTATCTACAAGTATCCTGCTCAGATATATTAGTACGTCTTTATTATCATCGACAAGCAGGCTCTTTTTTGAACCCCAGTCAATTGGTTTAAAAAACTGTTCCTCAAGGGTAGTTTTCGGCTTGATCCTGATGCTTCCGGCCGGGCGGTATGGCAAAGCAAAGCTGAATTCAGAACCTATACCCTTCTCCGATTCGACATGAATGGTCCCTCCCATTCTCTCCACCACTTCCTTTGCAAGTGTCAAACCTATACCAAGCCCTTCAAAAGGCCTGTGATGTCCGTTTATCTCCTGCCTGAACTCTTCGAATATCCTTGCAAGGTTTTCTTTGTTTATTCCAATTCCGGTATCCTTTATCTTGAAGACTATATTATCATTATCTCTCATATAAGACAACTCAACAGAACCGTCGAGGGTAAATTTTATCGCATTATCCATTAAATGTGTAAGAACCCTCTTAAGCCATACTCTGTCGGCGAATATAAGGTCGCTGTTATCACCGTACATGTTCAGAACATTAAGAATGACAGATTTCTCATTTCTTTTGATTATCTGTTTTGCCTCTTCAGTAACCTCAGTTATTATTGAATTCAGTGAAGTCTCCTCGTATGTAATCTCTATCTGTGAACTTTCAAGACGCGACAGATCAATTATATCACCAATAATCTGTATAAGTTTCTCGCTGTTATAATTAATCTGCTCCACATATTCTTCCTTTACCTCTTTTTCGAGGTTGTCAGAAAGAAGAAGATTTGAAAAGCCCACAACACTGTTTAATGGTGTCCTGATCTCGTGTGAAATATTAGCCAGGAAACTTGACTTCAACCTGCTGCTGGCTTCTGCTTCCAGGTTGGCTTTCACAAGTTCTTCATGCACCTGCTTAATTCTTGTTATATCACGAAGAATAACAAGGGCTCCCAGGGTGTTATCCTTATCATCTTTCACCTGCACGGCTCTTTCTGATATATTAAAGTACTCTCCTTCCCTGTGTCTTAACCTCAACTCACACTCAAAATATCCTTTCTCAACTAACTTCTGGTCCCTGTATTTAAAAAACTCTCTGTCATCAGGATGAATAAGTTCCCTCGGCTCTATAGTAGTGAACCCTTCAGCATCATACCCAACCATAGAATAAAATGCGGGGTTTGCATATATCAGTTTCCAGTCCTTATCATAATATAATATCCCGTCGCTGGCCGATTGCACAAGCATACTGTAAAACCTGTCCGACTCATCCCCACGGGTTCCTATTGTATTAAGCCTGTGAGCCAGTTCTTCCTTTTCACCCGAGAGGTTTCTTTTTTCTTCATCAATGCGGGTTATCTTCTCCTGGAGATCTTTATTGGACAAAGTCAGGCGAATGGAAAAGAAAATGAGGATACCGCATAGAATTACCAGAAACAGGGAAAGAAAAATAAAAAGTGTGAAGAGTGAATAGGCTAAAAGATGATGACTATGGGAGAAAATCAATCGGGAGGCCAAATTAGGGTAACTGTCGTCAGCAAAAGAGCGAAGAGAAGCCAGCATAAATATCACAGAAAATATAATATAAGGTATATATCTTCTGATGACCTTAAACCAGACGATGCGCTCTATCCTTTTCATAAATTAAAACAGCTTGAATTCAAATACCTGTAACTGCCATAAAACCAATATTGTAAAAAATGGCCCCCTCCCTTTTGAACCTGTGATATCAATGTGCCTGTAATAAGCTGAGTTTAATTATTATCACGGCACTAAATAAATGAATTTTACTCAATTAAAATATGACATATCTAAATTATTAATTTTCATTTGATTTATTATTTAACCAAACATATAAAAATGCTAAATTGCGTTCAATTTGAATTATTATTAGAATAATAACATATTGGAGCTGTGCTTAATCACACTCCTTATGTAATTGGTTTAAATTCAAAGATTAAACCCGGCAGAATTTTAAAAGTGAAATTATGGGTGATGACAAAAAGAAATTTTCCGGAGGGAGAAGATACAGAAATGAGGATATCACAGTATACTGGAAGCCGTCAGCATGTGTGCATGCATCTTATTGTTACAGGGAATTGATTGAGGTATTTGATCCTAGCCGCAGGCCCTGGGTAGATATGGAAGGTTCCACAACTGAAAGAATAATTGAGGTTGTGAATATGTGTCCTACTGAAGCCCTCACATGGAAATGGAATGACGACGAAAAAAATAAAGCTGTAACAAGCGACCAGCTTAACCATATAAAGTTCAGAAGACCTGAGCTCATTGATCAGTTAACCAGGGAACCGGATGAATCACCTGTAAGTGTTAAGGTAATGACTGACGGACCCATAGTTATCAAGGGTACCTTCACTCTGACATACAGCGGGCATACTAAAGAAGTAAAAGACAGCCTTGTCTCTATTTGCCGTTGTGGCGTTAGTGATCATCAGCCATTCTGCGACGGACAGCACAGGAAGATTGGATTCAACGGATAACTATTCAGAGATGGGAAACAGCGAAAACACAAATAACCAGGTAAAAGTAGAAATACTTGACTATGGCCCGGTTAAGATAACCGGCAATTTTATTGTTAAAGATCTCAAACGAAATACGGAAGTAACCCTAAACGAGGTTTATCTCTGCAGATGCGGAAAATCATCCAACAAACCCTTCTGCGACGAATCCCATAAGAGATAGACTGGAACCGTGAGTAAATACCTCATCAGCAGTCTTAGATAACAAGGCTGCCATAATGATTTATGTTTTCTTTTATTCCTTTTCCCCTCCTTTCACCGACAATCGCCGGGTGGAAGGGTAGAATCTGACAATCAGTTAAGCACCTTAGTTACAAGTGATGCAGCATCGCTGAATGAAAGGGCTGAATACACAGACAGACCGGAATTGTCAATAATTGTCTTGGCCTCTTCGGCATTAGTCCCCTGAAGTCTTACAATAACAGGAACCTTAATCTCCCCTATCGACTTATATGCCTCAACCACTCCGTTAGCAACCCTGTCGCATCTCACTATACCACCAAAAATATTAATAAGAATAGCTTTAACTGCAGGATCTTTAAGTATTATCCGGAAACCGGCCTCCACTGTTGTAGGATTAGCACCACCACCAACGTCGAGAAAATTGGCCGGTGATCCGCCCGATAGTTTAATAATATCCATTGTTGCCATAGCCAGGCCTGCACCGTTAACCATGCATCCGACATTCCCGTCAAGTTTAACAAAATTAAGATGGTATTCACCAGCTTCCACATCAACAGGATCTTCTTCTGAAATGTCTCTCATTGTTGCAAGATCGGGATGCCTGTAAAGGGCATTATCGTCTAGCACCATTTTGCAATCCACAGCAAGTACCCTGCTATCACTTGTTTTAAGTACAGGATTAATCTCCAGCAGCTGTGCATCACTGCCGGTGTAGGCTTTATATATGCCATTCAGGAATTTAAGCATATTCTTAAAGGCCTGACCTGTAAGTTTCAGGTTAAAGGCGATGTTACGTGCCTGGTAAGGCTGGAGTCCTAACCCGGGATCTATCTCCTCTGTAAAGATAAGTTCCGGCGTTTTTTCAGCAACCTCCTCTATTGACATTCCTCCCTGTGGTGAGTACATCACTATGTTATGACCAGTATTCCTGTTGAGCAATATACTTATATAATATTCTTCAGGCTCTGTCTCTCCTTTATAATATACATCTTCCGCAATGAGCACCTTATGTACAGTCTTCCCGGCGGGACCGGTTTGTGGTGTTACAAGCTGCATTCCCAGAATACGTCCGGCTATTTCACCTGTCTCTTCCACCGACCTGGCCAGCTTAACTCCGCCTCCTTTGCCCCTTCCTCCTGCATGGATCTGTGCCTTAACTACAAAAAAGTCAGATCCGCTAATCTCCTTTACTTGCCTGGCTATTGCCACGGCTTCGTCAGGGGTTTCAGCAACTGTCCCCTCCTGGATATCCACATTGTATGACTTCAATATGGATTTGCCTTGAAATTCATGAACGTTCATTGTATATTATTTATATGAATTAAACACTCATTTTATTAGAGACCGAGGATCGCAAAATAGCAATAATTAAAGGATTATTTGATTATTTTCGCATAAAAAATATGAGGAAACTCCGTAACAGTGAACTTAACAGGAAGAGTGTAGAAGAATTCCGCAATGCTGAAAAATCATCAGTAGTTATTGTTCTTGATAATGTCAGGAGCCAGAGCAACGTAGGCTCAATTTTCAGAACTGCCGATGCTTTTCTTACGGAAGCTATTTGTCTTTGCGGTATTACCGCGATACCTCCTCACCGCGAAATACAAAAAACAGCCCTTGGTGCCACCGAATCAGTGACCTGGAAATATTACAGTCAAACTGCCGATGCTGTCAATGAATACAAATCAAAAGGTTATA
>DATFLA010000331.1:0-3494 GCA_035268305.1 Bacteroidales bacterium
TGTGGCCTCCATTTCAGCCTGTTTACCAGAAGGCAAGGGAAATAATGGAAGGCGGAGAGCCCGGAAGGATATTGCATCTCGATGCAAGATTCTCATTCCAGGCCCCATTTGATCCGGACGACCGGAAATTTAATCTTGAGCTTGGCGGAGGATCATTGCTTGATATAGGAATTTATCCTGTGATAGACGCCCTCTACTTTTTAGGTGTCCCGGATGAAATAATGGCAAAAGCACTGTTTTCGGAGACAGGTTCTGAAGATTCCATAAGCATTATATTTGGCTATAACGACGGTAGAATGGCTACTCTGTACAGTTCATTCAATACAAGGGCCGGAATTGGCTGTGACCTGCTTTGTGAAAACGGCAACCTCTATTTTTCACGTGAACGGGATATGTCGCAAAAACTGGTGGTGGCATTAAATAACAGGGAGAAAGAGGAATATTCACTGCTGCCTGAAGGTATGGGATACCAGTTCGAAGCGGCGGAAGTTATGAAATGTCTCGACGAAGGGAAGCTTGAAAGCGATATCGTACCTCACTCATTCAGCCGTGATCTTATCAATACTCTTGACAGGATTCGTAAGGTGGCAGGTATAGAATTTCCTGACAGGGACTGACCGGGATTGCTGACTGCATTTAAAGCAGAGCCAAAGCTGAAATAATTCTCTGAATGAAGGATATTAACCCAGATCTGGTAAGGGAAGGAGCATATTACAGGAAGAAACTTCTTCTTAGTATGATTATTCCGGGTATATTCATCTTTATAATGTGGATGGTCAGGATTATTGAGGTACTCTTCGGTCTCGATTTTTCTGAATATGGCATATATCCTCTGACTCTGAAAGGACTGGAAGGAATCATCTTTTCTCCTTTTATTCATGCCAGTTTTGGCCATTTATTCAGCAATACAGTTCCTTTGTTCTTTCTTTCTGTTGCCCTCTTTTACTTCTATTCGGAAGTGGCACTGAAAGTATTTATCTGGACCTTTTTCCTGACGGGCCTGCTTGTATGGGCAGGTGGCAGAGAAGCGTGGCATATCGGGGCCAGCGGAGTTGTCTACGGGCTGGCATCCTTTCTCTTCTTCAGTGGTATAATTAGAAAACATTTCAGGCTGATTGCCCTGTCACTTCTTATTGTATTTTTGTATGGTTCAATGGTTTGGGGACTGTTTCCCGGCGTCTATAAACATGTATCGTGGGAATCGCATATGCTGGGCTTTTTCTCCGGTGTATTGCTGGCTATAATTTATCGCAAACAGGGTCCCCAGGCTCCTGTTTACGAATGGCTGGAACAGGATGATGAGGATGGTTCCGGGGAAATGCCTGATGAAAGTGAAGGGAATGATGATAATCAGGGTTCCTTTAGCCGTACGGATGATTTCTTCACCCAGAACACAGGATGAATTTAAAAAGATGAGTAATTCAATGTACGCTCTCCAAGCCAGGAGATCAAAAACAAGATAACAGCTGATGACAGATCTTTCAATAATAATAGTAAGCTATAAGGGATGGGATAAACTCATGGTCTGTCTTAACTCTTTGAATGATTTTAAGGGTGTGGAATTCAGTAGTGAAATTATTGTTGTGGACAATAATTCACAGGATGGGAAAATTTTTGAGATAGAAAAAGAATTCCCCCGTTTCAGGTTCATCTTTAACACTTGCAATGGAGGATTCGCTTATGGCTGCAACATAGGAGCCGATCATGCAAATGGTGAATACCTTCTTTTCCTGAATCCCGACACTGTTACATCAGAGCAGGAAACAGCTAAATTGCTTGATACCCTGAAAAGGAATCCCTCATATACAATCCTGTCGTGCAGGCAGGTAAATGCCAGGGGCAGGGAAAGCCATGTAGCCGGCCATTTCCCGGAGTTTTATAATCTTACAGGGATAATGCGGGCTTTATTTAAAAAGCCAGGTCACGTAGGTAATAACATAAGTAATGAACAGGATAGCAAAGACATATCATTTCCTGAATGGGTATCAGGTTCCGTTATTATGATTAACAAGGGAAATTTTTATTCAATCAATGGATTTGATGAGGATTTCTGGATGTATTTTGAGGATGTTGATCTTTGTAAGAGGGTTAGGGATAACGGCGGAGAAGTGGCACTGGCCGGAGATATTGTCATAGAACACAACCATGGAGGTAGTTCCCGTATTAACGTCCGCACGGCTTCCCTGACAAAAACAGAGGTTCATATTTCGCGCCATGTCTATATCAGCAAACACAAGACAGGAGCCGAAAGATTTTTCATACAGTCTTTCCTTGTGGTTAATAATATTATTACAGGAGGGATAGCTGCTGCAGCAGGTATCGTTTTCTTTTTTATCCCTAAATTATTTTCAAGGACAGTCATCTTTGCCAGACTGATAGGTTATTACATGATGGCTGTTTACAGGCTTTCATGGCTAAGTCCAAGGTCGGTTAGCCGAACCCATAAAAGACAGGTTCTGAAATATTAAATGTTAAAAAAGTTTAAATACCGTAAACGATCACGTTCAGGTTTGTCTTTTACTTTTAAAACTTACACTTTTGCACTTCAATTAAAAGGGATCGGAAAAATATAAGGGAGGTTTTTATTGAAATGGGTTTTCAGGGAAGAATTATTTTATATCGTATTTTAATTACGTTCCAGGTTCTTGCGGTAATGTTGATTTTTGCTCCGGTGAAAATATACTGTCAACCTGCATTGGATGAAACAGATAATCCGCGTGATAATGCTGTAAGCTTTTTCCTCGATTGCCATTCCTGCGACATGAACTTTACAAGGCGGGAGATACCTTATGTGAATTTTGTCAGAGATACACAGGAGGCAGAGGTATACCTTCTTGTTACCGATCAGAGAACGGGAAGCGGTGGCAGGGAGTATACTTTCTCATTCCAGGGACTGGGACGATTTGACGGGATGAATGATACGCTTGTATTTACAAGTAACCCGGATGAGACGGCCCCGGTAGTAAGAGAAAAAACCACAAACCTGATAAAAATGGGACTGATGAGATATGTGGCACATACTCCTCTCTCAGGTCAGGTTGCTATCAACTCAGATTCAACGCTCCACCAGGAAGAGAATGTTGTTTCCGATAAATGGCATAACTGGGTATTTGAACTGCAGACCAGTCCGCGTTTTAATGCAGAAGCTACATATAACAGGCTTTATATCAATAACTCTATACATATCAGGAAGATAACCCCTGATCTCAAGCTGGAGGTCAGACTCAATCAGAGCTATAACCACCAGCAGTTCATTGAGGATACTGTTAAAACGAATTATAATACAAGTTACAAATCAGCAAGATTACTTTTCGTTAAAAGCCTGAGTCCTCACTGGTCAGCCGGCATCCTTTCAAGGGCCGAATCATCGACAAGTGAAAATTATGACTTAAACACCGAGCTTATGCCTTCTGTTGAGTATGATATTTATCCTTATTCAGAGGCTACACGCCGGCAATTCAGGATACTATATTCCGTTGGATACCAGTTCAGTG
>DATFLA010000332.1:0-2759 GCA_035268305.1 Bacteroidales bacterium
TGATATCCCAGTACTTTATGCCTTCCAGCCTTGCTGTTTCCTTTAGCCTTTTCATATAAGACTGCATCTCAAGTGCTGCAAGGATTACTTCAACCGGGTTTGTCCTGTTCTTCTCCGGAATACCGCCTGCACACATATAGGCATCACCTATTGTTTTTATCTTTTCAATACCATATTTCTCAACCACCGAGTCAAAATAAAAGAAAAACCTGTCGAGTTCATCAATAAGTACCTCGGGATTCATAACCTCAGCTATCTGTGTGAATCCCTGGATGTCAGAAAACAATACAGTTACAAAATTATACTTTATCTTAGTCGCTTTCCCTTTCGCCATTAATTCGCTGGCAGTATTCTTCGGAAGCACATTTGCCAGTAATGATTCTGTTTTTTCTTTTTCAATTATCAGGTCCTCTGTCCTTTCATTTATAATATGCTCGAGCATGAACTGTGTGCGTGCAAACCTAAGCTTAAGCTGGAGCCATAGAACCCTGAAAATAACAGCAAGGAATACCAGGTATATTACAACAGCCGGCAGGGACAAGTACCAGGCAGGCAGTATCCTTACATGCAGATCCTGTACTTTGCCGGATTGTCCGTTTTCATCGATATATTCGGCGTGAAAAACATAATTTCCGGCAGGCAGGTTTGTATATTCCTTGTATAAACTGCCCACCCATCCGGTCCATTGCCTGTCAAAACCTTCAAGAAAGAATCTCATTGAAACGGCATGCTTTCCCGAAATTTCAAATACGAGGTTATTGAACCGGTGTCCAACCACTACAGGCTTTTCATCTCTTCCTTCCCCCTGTGCAACGGGATATACTGAATCGTTATTTAATATGATTGAGGAGACATAAGGCAGGTCCTTTTCAGAACCGGTAGCCTGTTCAGGGGAAGCTGTTACCAGTGATCCGGCAAGTAGATAAGCCAGTATGAAACCCAACCTTAACAAACAGGCCATAAATAATTATCTTGCTTTTAATTAATCCAAATGTAGCACTTATAAAAATCAGGTCAAAAAGGAAAGCTCAAATTTGACTACATTTACAGCACTAAAGTTACCTTTTATGAAACTTGTATTTGCTACCAACAATCCACATAAAATAAAAGAAATTAAAAGTGTCCTTGGAAACAGTTTCACACTGCTGGGTCTTAACGATCTCAATATCACAGATGACATACCGGAAAACGAACCGGATCTTGAAGGGAATGCTCTCTCTAAGGCAAGGTACATTCATAAGGCTACAGGTCTTGATGTCTT
Source organism: Bacteroidales bacterium (assembly GCA_035268305.1). Classification (GTDB taxonomy): domain Bacteria; phylum Bacteroidota; class Bacteroidia; order Bacteroidales; family VadinHA17; genus LD21. Next base: position 1,262 of record DATFLA010000332.1, read on the forward strand.
TGCTGATGATACAGGTCTGGAAATAGAAGCCCTCGGCGGGCAGCCGGGCGTACATTCAGCAAGATTTGCCGGAGAGGATAAAAACTCTGCAGCCAACATAGTAAAAGTCCTTGCCATGCTTAAGGGTCAGAAGAACAGAAGAGCACGGTTCAGGACGGTCATCGCACTTATTATTAATAACAGGGAATATCTCTTCGAAGGGAAAGTGAATGGCGAGATCACAGAAGAGATAAGGGGTGCAGGTGGTTTCGGATATGACCCTGTATTCCTTCCCGATGGCAAAACAAGAACATTTGCAGAAATGGATCTGGCTGAGAAAAATACCATCTCACACAGGGCACGTGCTTTCAGCAAACTAAAAGATTTCCTCGGCAGCTATAATTATCCCGGACAATAAAGACAACTCAATAACAGTTACTTATTGATGAGACTCATCCCGGTCATATCCCTTGTATTATTATTCGCCATCAGGCTTCATGGTCAGACTCCTGTAGGAACATGGTCGGACCATCTTACATATAATACTGCCGAATGTGTTGTAGCAGGTAGTGATGAGATATATGCGTCAACAGGCTTATCCGTTTTAGCTTATAATAAACAGTACGATGAGCTTAAAACAATATCAAGGATAACAGGATTGTCAGAAACAGGAATAAGCACAATTGGCTGGTCTGATGTATATAAAACACTGATTATTGCATATACGAGTACCGGAATCGACCTTGTAAGCAATAACACAATATATAACATACCTGATATCAGCAGAAAGTATATACCCGGACTAAAAACAATTTACAGAATCAGGACTTCCGGAAAGTATGCCTACCTGGCATGCAGCTTTGGTATCGTTGTAATTGATATACCGGGGAAAGAGATATATGATACATGGAAGCCGGGCGATGGTTCAGATAACCCCATAATATATGATGTTGCATTTGGAAACGGCAATATATATGCTGCTACTGAAAACGGTGTTTACTATGCTGATATAAACACGCAGGGTTTATCTTATTTTGGCAACTGGACCCGTATCAATAATTTTCCTCAACCTTCCGGCACGTATACAGCTCTTGTATTCTCAGGCGGTTTTTTGTATGCAAATTATACTGATCCAATTGCCGGCGGTGACAGGATATACAAAACTGACGGATCGGTATCCCTGTTCTCTTACAGGCCTGGCATTATTAACCTGTCTGTTGATCCGGCTCCCGATGGTTTTACAGTCTCATCCAATCATGCTGTGGAATATTACTCATCAGACGGTTCGCTGCTTACCTCGGTAACAGGTTACGGATGGGGTACAACAGATATCAGGCAGGGTATTGTTGACGGTAATGATCTATGGATTGCAGATTTCAGTTCAGGGCTTGTGAAGGGGACAGCTATGACGTCATTCTCGGCCCTGACGCTGCCTGGTCCCGCAGGCAATGATGCTTTCAACATTAGTTCACTGGAAGGGAAAACCGTTATCTGCGGCGGGGCCACCACCGTTGCATGG
>DATFLA010000333.1:0-3371 GCA_035268305.1 Bacteroidales bacterium
TCTATCATTTCGTTAAATGAGGATGCCCTTTGAGCTCCTTCAAGACAGTAGTCGTGCATCCCCCACATACTGTTTTGAGGCCACAGGGCAGAGTCGGGAAGTGTTTTTGACAGACTTTCATATGTCATTACGTTAGGCATGCCCCTCTCGCTGTGTAGTTTATTAAAGCCATACAAGAGGAAGTAATCCCTTACAGGAAGGGCATTATAGGGCCCTCCGCCACTAACTGTTCCCGATGCAGAATTAGGGATATAATACAGGCCAGGATGCAATTTTTTTACCATATCATTTAATGCTGTATCTATCACCTCCGGAGGATTGCCTTCATTGCGGCCCACATAGATTGCTATTGATGGGTGATTTCGAATCCTCCTGACAAAATCATACGCATTTTTCATGAACATGGCCGGATCATCCGGATTGGGTCCGTCAGCAGGATTTGCAAGCCAGAAATCCTGCCATACCATTATTCCGTACTTATCGCAGGCTTCAAAGAACTCATCATCACCGGTCTGTCCAACCCAGTTGCGAATCATTGTAAAGTTCATGTCTGCATGATATGCCACCGCCGCATCATATTCACGTCCCCTGTATTCCAGGTTTGATTCTGAGAATCCCCAGTTACCCCCCCGGCCTATAAAACGCCGCCCGTTTATAAATATTTTCAGTATGCCATCAGATTCTGAATATGTCATCTCCCTTATACCTGACATGAATTCAGTACGATCCGAAATATTATCACCTGTTAAAAAAACAAGCTTAACATCGTATAGGTTTTGCTGACCATAACCATTAGGCCACCAGAGATATGGGTTATCTATATGAAGTGATGATACCGATTGTTTATCAATTGTTACAGTCTTCGATCCGGAAGGTGCGATTGTAACTTCTTTTTCGAAATTGATATCTCCGTATGAGCCTTTGAGTGTACCGGTTACCTCTTCGGTGCTGTGATTTTTTAAAGTTACTTCAATACTTATATCAGCTGATGTTGTATCAGGTAACGGAAGGTCAGAACTAACAAATGGATTTTCTATTGTTATAGTCTCATTCTTGCTGAGGTAAACATCGTTCCAGATGCCTGAGTTTCTTCCCCTTATCGTTGGTATCCAGTCCCAGCCTATAGAAGCATGAAAAGTGGGATTATCAGCGCCCAGTATTCCGCCGTTTTTATCCGGACTCTCGGCAGTCTGTTCCTTAATGACACCAATATGTGCATTCTTAATTATTCTGACAGCAACAGCATTATTTTGGCCTGGTTTTATGAAACCTGTAACATCAAATTTCCCTCTTATGAATGCACCTTCAATTCTGCCTGCTTTCTTGCCATTTACGAAAACATCGGCCTTCCAGTTTATTCCGTCAAAATTGAGGAACATTTGTTTTCCACCGAAAGATGAGGGTACTTCAAATTCATCACGGTACCAGAAGTCTGAGTTGAAAAATGATTCCGATATCATGAGCTGATTATCGCCATAATTCGGATCGGGGAGTGCTCCAGCATTCCAGTAACTTACTAGTGCGGTTCCGGGTACAGTGGCAATTACCCAGTTGTCACCTGCAAATCCAGGTTTTGAAATTTCTTCACCGGTATCTTTGACTTCCGAGGCTCTCTGTATTTTCCAGTTACCGCCAGAAAGGTAGAGTTTGTTATCCCTGACAGCAGGATTTGGCTTCGGTTCAGGAATAAGTCCCCCTTTGCCAAAAACCTCCATCTCGCTGAGCACATATCTATCTCCGCCCTGCGGCTCAGTCATAAGCACCCTTACATATCGACCCTTTGTCTTTTCAGCCGGTCTTATATCATCAGTCTTATCATCATTTCCCGGCAGGGGGGCTATTTTTTTCCAGGATAATGCATCATCGGATACCTGTACAGAACCCTTTTTGGCTTTATTTATCCAGTGTAATTTAATGTCGTCGAAACTACTTATGGAACCAAGGTCGACATATACCCATTCCGTGCCTGAACCCGCACTCATCCAGGCACTTGTGAAATACTTCGATGGGACCATAATGAGATTGGTATCGTTATTATAAAAATCGAAATCACCAAGTGTCCACGTCTCAGCAGCTGGAGATGACATCCTGACTCTGTAAAAATGGTATTTCACGGGTTTTGTAAATTCAAATGAGAGATCGAGAATACGCTGTGGTTTGCGCTGCCCGAACCTGAATGCAAAAGAAGGTCGTGGAGCAGTTGAATCATTACCATAGGGACTTCTGAAGAAATCCGAAAAAGCATTTGTCCTTCTTCTTCCCGAATCTCGCCGCTTGTTCTGGCGAAGCATCCTGAACTGACCTGGTCTCTCATGTCCGGGCAGTCCTGTACCAGTGAGCCTGCCTAGCTCATGCCAGTTCGAATTGTCATCCGATCCCTCGCAAACAACTCTCCAGCCTCGTGCATATTTCTCATTATAAGTAACATTGCCATTGAGTTTTATGCTTGTTATCTCAGGTGCTGTTGTAGATTTACTTAATTCAAGTTGTATCCACACATCATTGCCATCAAGTCCGAAAGTTGTCAGGTTATTATGGTCAAACAACCATTCCCGTTCGTTTTTTGGAATCGTTTCGCTGTTTGTTGTAACTGAAATGTATTCCGGTTGTTTGTTGGTTATAATGCCATCGGTGATGAGTTGTGCCGTAAGGTTATAATCATAACTTGAAGAATGATATGCCGGTCTCAGCAATGCCAGGTCGCGATACTGTGTATTATCACTTACAAGTTGAGGAGAGAAATCCTCAGACGGTTTTCCAGGGTAAACACCAATGCCGCGGGTGTAATAGTCTGAATTCTGGCGGCAGCTTCCAAGAAAAACGAGGAAGATTAAAACCAGGGGTAATGAACAGGTTAGTCTTTTGGTTTTCATTTTATGGTTTTTAATTAACAGGTTTCAAAAATCAGCTGCCACATAAACATTGTTCATGAATATGTAAATTCTCTGGAAAATAAAGCTTTACAATCAAGATTTCTTCAAATCAACACCTCATGACAGGTCAATAAAATTATCAATAAACATTCATTATCAAAAATATATTGAAAAACTTTCGCACCAATATTCCTGCTTAAAATTCCCGGCTTCTTATTTTAATGTTAATATTGTAAATTTGGTTACAGGAATAAAAGCAATATGAATCCATTGAAATATCAAAAAAAAGCAGTCCGGTTGGCACGGAAAATACCTGCATTTACTTTTCTTATCTTATTTGCAGGCTTTTTATCCTGTAAATCTGGTAATAATGTAAATCAAGTTATGAATAATGTCAGACCTTTGAAGGATACAGTGGGTTTTGCCCAATATCCATGGCAGATGGACAGCATTATGTCGAGAATTGAAAGGACGGGCTGGAAGAAAACCGGCGGTGAA
>DATFLA010000334.1:0-2059 GCA_035268305.1 Bacteroidales bacterium
CCATTGAATTACAGGCTCATGGTACGAACCTGGCCTTCAGGGATATTTATGTAAGGGAAATAAGTGATAAGGATTATAACCTTACACCTGAAGAACGTTCTGATGGATTTGTATCGCTGTTCAACGGAAAGGACCTTGATAATTGGGTAGGCAATAAAAAATCATACGTTGTGGAAGATGGCATGATAGCTGTTAAGCCCAGTGATGATTCGGGAGGTAACCTGTACACAGAAAAAGAATATTCCGATTTTGTTTTCAGGTTCGAGTTCCGGCTTACCCCGGCTGCCAATAATGGATTGGGTATCAGGGCACCACTTACCGGTGATGCAGCTTATGTGGGAATGGAGATACAAATACTTGATAATACGGCACCTGTATATGCCAACCTGCAGCCATACCAGTATCATGGTTCTGTTTATGGAGTCATACCGGCCAGGCGAGGATTTCTCAACCCTGTGGGCGAATGGAACTATGAGGAAGTTACTGCAAGAGGAACTCACATAAAGGTTGTTCTTAATGGCACAACCATTGTTGATGGTGATATTGCAGGACCACGGGATCATGGAACAATGGACCACAAGGACCATCCGGGACTGAAAAATAAAACCGGCAATATCGGTTTTCTGGGTCATGGCTCTGAGCTGCAATTCAGAAATATCAGGATAAAAGACCTTTCTGCAAAAGACTGATAAGTATATTTAAATGGTGGTTTCGCATAACAAACGACAACCTTACGTGGTAAGGTCTGAGATAGAATTATTTGTAACTAAATAACCGGCAAAATGAGAAAAATTCATTTATTACTAATACCAGTCCTGACACTTATTGCATGTTCAAAAGCCAGTCCCCCGGAGCCTTATGGTCCTGTGCCTTCAGAACGCCAACTGGCATGGCATGATATGCAATATTATATGTTTGTCCATTTTACTGTGAATACGTTTACTGATAAGGAATGGGGATATGGTGATGAAAAGGAATCAGTTTTTGATCCATCAGATCTTGATTGCGATCAGTGGGCAAAGGTGGCGAGTGAAGCCGGCATGAAAGGCATAATAATTACTGCAAAACATCATGATGGTTTTTGCCTGTGGCCGTCAAAATACACAGAACATTCTGTAAAGAACTCTCCGTGGAAGAATGGAAAAGGAGATGTGCTTCGCGATCTTAGTATCGCATGTAATAAGTATGGCCTTAAAATGGGTGTTTATCTATCGCCTTGGGACCGTAACAGTGCAGTATATGGTACCCCGGAATATCTTGTTTATTACCGTAACCAACTCAGGGAGCTGCTTACAGGTTACGGAAGGATATTCGAAGTATGGTTCGACGGTGCCAATGGTGGCGACGGTTATTACGGCGGGGCCAGGGAGATCCGTAAAATTGATAACAAGACCTATTACGACTGGCCTAATACACACTCTATTGTCAGGGAGTTGCAGCCGGCGGCTGTTATGTTCAGCGATGCAGGTCCCGATGTACGTTGGGTCGGCAATGAAAGAGGAGTCGGCAGCCTGACTAACTGGTGCCTCTTAAACAGGGACGGGATGTACCCCGGCGGGGATTTTGCATCCATTCTCGGCCCAGGTCAGGATGACGGGAAGTACTGGGTACCCGCAGAGGTTGACGTATCGATCCGTCCCGGATGGTTTTATCATCCTGCCCAGGATTCGATGGTGAAGTCGCCACAGCAGCTGCTTGACATATATTATTCTTCCGTTGGAAGAAACTGCAACCTGATATTAAATGTCCCTCCTGACAGACGTGGCCTTTTAAATGAGATTGATGTAAAATCACTGCTCGGATTTAAGAAAATGCTCGATGAAGAATTTAAAACGGATCTTGCAAGAGGGAAGAAAGCCTCTTCTTCTGCTACCCGTGGAAGGGGCTACCAGGCTTTCAATGTTAATGATGGGAATCCGGAAACTTACTGGGCAACACCTGACTCAAAGACAACCGGGAATGTTGTTATTGACCTTGGTAAAGAGACTGAGGTGAACAGGATTATATTGCAGGAATATATAAGACTCGGCCAGAGGGTTAAGGGATTCAAAGTCGAAGC
>DATFLA010000335.1:0-2243 GCA_035268305.1 Bacteroidales bacterium
CCCTTCCGGGAACCTTCACAATGTAAAGGGCTTCGGTTTAGGATTGAGCTATGTAAAGAAGATAATTGATGAACACAATGGCTCAATAAAGGCTGAAAGCCAGGTAAATAAAGGGACCAGGTTTATAATTTTCCTGCCTCAGAACAACTAACTTTGAATGTCTGAATTACCTTCACGAAGGAAAATTCACAAATGGACCTGAAAAGTTGTAATTTTCAATTCAGTTAATACCGGACAATTATGAAAAACACAAAAATTCTTCTTGCCGAAGATGACAGCAATCTTGGAAACCTGCTAAGAAATTATCTCAAAGCGAAGGAATATGATACGGCTCTCTATGAGAATGGAGTGGTTGCACTTGAAGCATTCAGGTCCGGCAACTTCGGGTTGTGTATTCTCGATATAATGATGCCGGAGATGGACGGTCTGACCCTGGCTAAAGAAATACGCGATACCGACCCTAATGTGCCAATCATTTTCCTCACTGCAAAGAACCAGAAAGAAGATGTCATAGAAGGATTTAAATATGGCGGTGATGATTACATGACCAAGCCATTCTCGATGGAAGAACTTCTTTACCGGATTGAAGCCATACTGAGAAGATCGACGACTGCTCCTGTAAAAAAGAAGGAAGACTCATATACGATAGGCGAATATACCTTTGATCCGCTAAAACAGATACTTAACCACAAAAATCATTCAACAAAGCTTACAACAAAAGAGTCGGAACTGCTTGAACTGCTGTGCATACACGGTAATGAGATACTGGAGAGGAATTTCGCGCTTAGGACAATATGGATTGACGACAATTATTTTAACGCAAGAAGCATGGATGTATATATAACCCGTCTCCGGAAATACCTCAGAAAAGATCCTTCCGTAAAGATACTGAATGTTCATGGACGGGGGTATAAGTTATTATGCTGATAAAGTAGCCCGGAAAGTCAATCAAGTTTAAGCACAGCCAGGAAAGCCTGCTGAGGGACCTCCACATTTCCCACCTGTCTCATTCTTTTCTTTCCTTTCTTCTGTTTTTCGAGTAGTTTTCTTTTACGCGTTATATCGCCGCCATAACATTTTGCAGTAACATCTTTCCTAACAGCCTTAACGGTTTCACGGGCTATTATCTTGGCCCCTATTGCAGCCTGGATGGCAATCTCAAACTGCTGACGGGGAATAAGTTCCTTCAGTTTCACACACATTCTTCTTCCAAAATCATAAGCATTGGCCCTGTGAATTAGTGTTGAAAGAGCATCGACCATCTCCGCGTTAAGCAGGATGTCGAGCCTTACAAGGTCCGCTTTCTGATAACCCGAATAATAGTAGTCGAAAGAAGCGTATCCCTTTGAGATGCTTTTGAGCTTGTCGTAAAAATCAAAGACTATTTCTGCCAGTGGCATCTCAAACGTTATCTCCACCCTGTCGCGGGTAAGGTATACCTGGTTTTTGAGGATCCCCCGCTTATCGATACAAAGGTTCATGATAGATCCCACATAGTCAACCTGTGTTATTACCTGGGCCACAATGTACGGTTCCTCAATATGATCAATGTTTGTTACAGGAGGCAAGCCTGAAGGATTGTGAACATCTATTTCTTCTCCCCTTGTTGTAAATACTTTATATGACACGTTGGGTACCGTTGTAATGACATCCATATCGAATTCCCTGTCGAGCCTCTCCTGAATTATTTCCATATGAAGCAGGCCAAGGAAACCGCACCTGAATCCAAAGCCCAGGGCTGCTGATGACTCGGGGACAAAAGAGAGTGAAGCATCATTGAGCTGTAATTTCTCAATAGAAAGCCTCAGATCCTCGTATTCATCTGCATCAACAGGATAAATACCGGCAAAGACCATTGGTTTAACGTCTTCAAACCCCGCAATAGCTTTTTTACACGGGTTCTTCACATGAGTAATTGTATCACCCACCTTTACCTCCACTGAATTTTTGATGCCTGAAATGATGTATCCCACATCTCCGGCTCCCATCCTGTCGCGCGGCAACTGCTTCAGTTTAAGGACACCTATCTCTTCTGCGTTATATTCATGACCTGTATTCACAAACTTCACCCTATCGCCCTTTGATATAGTACCGTTAACAATCTTAAAATATGCTATTATCCCTCTGAAAGAATTAAATACAGAGTCGAAGATAAGAGCCTGTAGCGGAGCCTCCGGGTCTCCCTGCGGAGGAGGTATCCTGTTAACAATATCTGCCAGTATCCTGTCAACACCCATTCCTGT
>DATFLA010000336.1:0-13719 GCA_035268305.1 Bacteroidales bacterium
ATACTGGCTGTACGGGTTGTTGTGAATAATGCCTGCAGAACTTCCATTATAATGCCATAAGACAAAGGAATTAAAGCGGCCAGAATTAGTTTGCCCGTTACCTGTAATTTCTTCCGGTTCTCAAGGATGATTACAGACATAAGTCCGAAATACATTGTAAAATGGACTATCTTATCAGTATAGGGAAAATCGAGAAATGATACCTTATCAAAGGTATGTGAGCTTGTAAGACTCAGGTAGAGTATTATAAAAGCAACTAAGATTGAGAATTTATTTTTTTTCAATTGATATCCGATTTAATTATTCTGCAAATTTAAATAGTTTGCTCGTTTTATAGGTTAGCGGCAATATAAACAAATGATAATTAAGTGTTGTAAAAACAAGAAGATATTTATTACACACAAATTCATATTTAAGAAATACAGTACTTTAATTAACTTTGTGTTTTTACAGGATTAAAATGGCCGGAGTTTACATACATATTCCATATTGTAAAAAGCTATGTTTTTATTGTGATTTCTACCATATCATCACGCCGGAAAATAAATCGCGGTATATTGATGCTCTTGTTAAGGAGATATCATTACGGCGGGAATATCTAGGGACGGAATCTGTTTCGACAATATATATAGGAGGGGGTACGCCCTCTGTTCTTTCAATAAATGATTTATCGGTTATCTTAAATGAGGTACACAGGTCTTTTGTTGTTGACGATGAATGTGAGACAACTATTGAGATGAATCCCGACGATGTAACTCCTGAGTATATGAAGGGATTAAAAGATCTTGGCATTAACAGGGTAAGTCTTGGAATACAGTCGTGGCGAGATACGGATCTGAAATTTCTTAACAGGAGGCATAACGCCACCGTGGCGGAAGAAGCTCTTAAAATGGTTTTTCAGGCTGGCTTTGAAAATGTTACAATAGATCTGATATATGGTATCCCGGGAATGGATTTAGCCGGGTGGAAAGAAAATCTCGACAAATCTTTTACATTTGATATTAAACATCTGTCGGCATATCATCTGACGATTGAAGAAGGAACGGTATTTGGTAAGATGCTTAAGAAGGGGCAGATAAAAGAGGTAGATGAAGAGCTCAGTGTATCTCTCTTTAACGCACTTATTGAAAAAACAGAACGAGCGGGTTTTATTCATTACGAGATCTCCAATTTTGGGAAACAGGGTTATTTTTCTCTTCATAATTCCAATTACTGGAAACAGGTTAATTACATTGGACTGGGACCTTCCGCCCATTCTTTCAACGGCTATTCTCGTCAATGGAATATCAGCGATGTAAGACTTTATATGAAATATCTAAATTCAGGCAAATCGTTTTTTGATAAAGAAGAGCTTGATATCAAAACACGTTTTAATGAATATATAATGACATCACTGCGTACGATGTGGGGCATAGATCTGGATTTTGTTGAGAGGATATTTGAAAAAGAGGGATATGATTATGTAATAAACCTTTCGGGCAAATTCATAAGCTATGGTCTGATGAAAAAGGAAAAAAATTCCCTGGTCCTTTCGAACCAGGGAAAGATGATATCGGATAATATTATTTCGGAGTTTATGATGCCCGATTAGCCTGTTTATCTTTTCGATAGCATGAATGTTGTTCGTCCTATTATATTGCCTTCAAGGTAAAGTTCCACGCTATAGTTGCCAACAATGAAATCGCCTGTATTATCGAGGAAGATACACATTTCGATATCCTGGTTCATATAATCTACTTCACGACTGGCAGAATAGACCATTTTGTTGCCTTTATAATCGAACATATTGTTAGAACTGTTGGTAACAACAAGGGAATCAGGCCTTATTACACGCATAAATACTTCTTTGGTTCCCGGTTTGGCCAGGGGGTTCTCGCGTAATGTGAAACATATTCTGAGCTTATCTATAAGATTTATCCTCCTTGTTTCCTTTCGCTTCCTGTTAAGGGCAACGGCATTTATGTCCTTAGCCTGTATAACGGAGGCTATCTCTACCTTTGAAGAGAGTTCCTCCTTAACTTTCGATAGTTCCGAATTGGAGCTTCTGACCCTGGTCATCTGGCTCCTTATCTCTGTGTTTTCGGCAACGAGTGCTTTATTTCTTGTATTGAGGGAGTCTATCTGTACAATATAGCTTTTCATTATTTCCCTCATTGTCGTTATCTCGCTCTTGTATTTTATTATCAGCCTTACGTCGTTTGCGTTAATGGCCAATAATTGTATTATCCTGTTCTTTTCTTTTTCGATACCTGCATTAAGACTATCGTTGTTTGTCTTGAGGGTATCGTATGCGAACACCATTTTTCTTAATTCATTTGCCAGCGAATCTTTCTCGTGCGTCAGTACTGTCTTCATTTCAACCATCTTATGACGCTGGTCGAAATACATGAACACAATAAAAATCAATACTAATGCCAGAATTATACTGGTGGCAATCATTTTTATAGGAGCTCCTTTTGGCTTTTCGTTGCCGGCAGGTGCATTTTCATTTGTCTCTGTCATCCGTGATACGTGTTATTCAGATTTACAATACAAAATTAGCAATATCTTAAGAATTTCCATAAAACAGCATGTCAATGATTAATTTAAAAAAGAAATACAATTAAAGGAATGTATGGTTTAACTGGCGGAATTTTATATTGATTTTGTTTAAGACCAGGGAAAAAGTAAAAATATGGGGAATGACCGGATTATTCTTTAGGAAGTCAGTTTTTCAATGTTTATAAGCCTCAGTTTTTCTTTTGTTGCCTTATAACCCACAAGGAACAACTCATGGGCTTTCTCCGGATCAAGTATACCATAGTTCCTGAGCTCAAGCGGGGCCACAAACAGATCGAATTTCTTGATTTTTTCAATTACTTCTCTCGACATGCTGAGCATAAAAGCTCTTTCGGCTATACTTATCAGTCCGCTGATCTTTTCAATATATCCAACGGGATTAACGAATGATCCGATAAGATGTTTGCATTTATTTTCTATTGGCTGTACAGGCAGATTGTCGAGAACACCGCCGTCGACATATGATATGTTGTTTATTTTAACAGGCTGGAAAAGAACTGGTATGCTGGCTGAGGCAATTACCGGATCAAGCAGTTTTCCCCGGGAGAAATAAACAGGTTTGCCATTGTTAAGGTCAGTTGCAGTGATATACATAGGTATTTTGAGGTCGCTGAATGTTTCCGCACGAAGGTGAGTTTTAAGTATCCTGGAAATACCGTTAAGTTGCAGGAACCCCTCTCTTGGCATAGCCGGTCTCATATAATCAAGCCTGCTGTGTGAATTCATAATGTCAAGTATCTCCCGGGGGGCATATCCGTCGGCATACAAAACCCCCACAAGAGCTCCTGCACTTGTTCCCGCGATTATGTCTGGAAATATTCCTTCTTCGTTCAGTGCCTGGAGAAGCCCAAGGTGTGCAAATCCCCTGGCACCTCCGCCGCTTAACACAAGACCTGTTTTATATTCAAACTCACTCATTTTTAGTGCATTTAACTTTATCAGAAGATGCTCAAAAGTAACTTAATGTTAAGATAAGTAACAACTACAGCAATGAATATAAGAAGCCATTTAAGAAAATTGCTGTTTGCATATTTTCCCATCACCTTCGTTGAAGAAGTAAGGTAGATCTGTACAGCAATAGTAAAAGGAAGCTGAATACTTAGAAAAACCTGGGAAAGGATAAGTCCTTTAAAAGGATCAGAGATAAAGAATATTATCAGGAGGGCTCCCAGCAGAGATACGAGTACTCCGATCCTTGAGTGATTATCCTTTACATCATAAGGTTCACTGTACATTCCCGACACAATTGATCCTCCTGCCATTCCGGATGTGATTGTAGAAGCGATCCCTGCAAATAGAAGTGCCACGGCAAACACAACAGATGCATTTGAGCCAAGTAATGGTTCCAGCAGTATCTCTGCCTGCTGGAGTTCATCAACCTTCTGACCGTGTGTAAAGAATGTAGCAGCTGCAAGGATAATCATAGCACTGTTTATTGCCCAGCCCACAACCATTGAAAACAGTGTGTCGGCAAACTCATATTTGAGTTGTTTCCTGATTACAGGTTCATCCTGTAAATTCCATTGCCTGCTCTGAATAATTTCAGAGTGCAAAAACAGGTTATGTGGCATTACTACAGCTCCCAGGACGCTCATAATAAGCAATATGGATCCTTGTGGGATAGAGGGTTTAACCCATGATATTCCAGCTGTCACCCAGTCGACATCAACAAGGAATAACTCATACAAAAATGATAGTCCAATGATGGAAACAAAACCTATAATCCATCTTTCTATTTTTTTATAGGAGTTGGAAAAAAGCATTATAAGGACAAAGATTGTTACCAGTATGGCTCCGATTCTCACGGGTATGTCGAAAAGCATATTAAGAGCTATGGCGCCTCCCAGTATTTCGGCAAGAGAAGTTGAAACGGAGGCAAGAACGGCAAAGGAGAGGACGGATTTTGACAACCAGGGTTTCAGGTAAATTGTTGCTGCTTCAGACAGGCATAATCCGGTGGCTATACCAAGGTGTGCCACATTATGCTGGAGAACAATAAGCATTATTGTTGAAAGAGAGACGACCCAGAGAAGAGTATAACCATAATCTGATCCGGTTGCTATATTGGCAGCCCAGTTTCCCGGATCGATAAATCCTACGGTGACCAGGAGCCCCGGTCCAATATATTTTAAAATATCCAGCGCACCGTATCGGGGCTTATGGTCCCGCCTCTTCAGGTCTTTGATAAGGCTGAATACATTAAATATATTCTTCATACTTAACTAAATGGAATTTACGTTTCCTTTTAACTGTTAAACAATTTACGGACCTGTTTTATACCTCACAAATATAAACAATGGAAATTAATTTTGATTTTAATCTTGAGTGTGCCATATTTAAACCGATAAATATTACCCGGAGATTCAAATTTGTTTTACTCTTAAAAGATCAATTATGCAATTTTTACTAACGGCATATGACGGAACAGATGAAAAAGCACTGGATAGAAGGATGAAGGTCAGGGCTGAACACCTGGAAAATGTTGATAAGATGATTAAAGAAGGAGTATTGGTGTGTGGCGGAGCTATTCTAAGTGATGATGGTAAGATGATTGGTTCCATGATTGTTTATGAGTTTCCCGATCGCCAGGCTCTTGATGAAAGGCTAAAGGACGAACCATATATTAATGGTGATGTCTGGCGGAAAATTGACATCAGGCCATTCAGGCTGGCAAAGCATGTTTAGGGACATGAATATCAGGAAATTAACACCGTCTGTTGATAAGCGGGTCCTTGTTTTGCTCTCGGGCCTGATGTGGTGTGGTGTCAGCGTGATGCTGATAAGGTATGCAATAAACTGGTTATCAATTCTCAGTACCGGTCAGCGTATATTGTATTTTGCGATAGGGTATCTGATAGCTATTCCCATTCATCTCTTTGGTTTTTCCCGGATTGCAGACAAGAATCTTAACAGGCTAATGCCAATGAATAGAAAAAGATGCGTGTTTGCGTTTATGTCATGGAAGAGCTATATCATTGTTCTTGTAATGGTTTCATTAGGAATTACTCTCAGGCACTCTTCCCTGCCAAAACAATATCTTTCAGTTGTCTATAACGGTATTGGCCTCGCATTGTTCTTATCGGGCCTTAAGTACCTGAAGGTTTTTTTCAGGACACCTGGTGCGGAACAGCACTGATTTTATTTTCCTTCAGTGCTCCTGCAATATTTCATTACAGCTCCGAATACCTGTCGTCTTATTGGATTTACATTGTAATAGGTTCCGCTTTTGAGCAACCCGATATTCTGGCGGTTAATGAGCAGTATAATTGACATATTATATTCGGGGATCACACAGATACTTGTGCCTGTAAATCCGGTATGTCCGAATGTTCCTGCGGGACCCTTCTTCATAAATGAATCGTCCGGATCCATCATCCATCCCAGGCCATTATGAAATTTATCGGGTGTCAGGAATGTATTAATTGTTTTTTCCGAGATAAATTGTTTATTATTCACTTTGCCCTTATGCTTAAGCATGTCAACCAGCTTCTGCAGGTCACCGGCAGTTGAGAAAAGTCCGGCAGCACCGGATATTCCTCCGTTGGCATACCAGGTATTACCATCATTCACTTCGCCCCGAAGGGTATATTTTCGCCATCCGGACCAACTGCCGGGATCGAGTCCTTTAACTGTATAACCAAGGGTTGAGTCTGTAACCATTCTGTGCTCGTAAGGATTTCCGTGAGAGGTAGCTGCTATTCTGCTGAATCTTCCCGATTGAAGGGGATTAAAAACTGTCGAATCCATTCCCAGTGGTTTAAATATATTTTCTTCTTCAAACTGATCAAGAGGCATCCCTGATACTTTTTCTATAATTTCCCCGAGAAGCATAAAACCAAGGTCACTGTAGCTTCTGCGTTCTCCCACAGGGTATTTTAACGGGAGGTCACCAATTACCTTGTATGTATCTTTCCTGTTGGAGCTGCGGTAAAACAGGGGATACCATTCTGTAAGGCCTGCAGTGTGTGTAAGAAGGTTGCGCAGAGTGACACTCTTTTTTTCCGGTGTATTGAAAGCCGGTATATATTTGGCAACAGGATCATCAGGACTGACAAGACCCCTGTCGGTCAGCAACATTATTGAAGTTGTTGTCCCTACTACCTTTGTCAGCGAGGCCAGGTCGAAGAGGTGGTCAACTGTCATTTTCTCAGGCGGATCAAGAAGCTTATGATTATAATCATACTTCTGGGCAAAGCCCCAGGCATTCTTATAGATGATATTATTCCCCTGTTTTATAATTATTACTGCGCCGGGTATCAGGTTACTGTCAACCTGACTTTGAAGGATTGAATCAACGGATGTGATAAGTCTTGTCCCTGGGGACAATGCTTTATTACTGTTACACGATAATACGGCAACGATTATAAATAAAGCTGTTGCTGTTATTGTAAGATACTTTTTCATACAAATAGTTTTTATTTTCCGTAATTACACTGGTAGCCCACCCGCGGGCCTTTTGTTTTTCTCATCAGGAGTTCGGAAAAGCCTTCTTTTACAAAATTATCAAGTTCACCGACAAGTTTAAATCCAAAATCATAATATAATTTAATAGCTCTTTTATTGAATGATGATACGCAAATAAAAATATTGGGAGAGAATCCAAAAATCTTTTGCTCACTGAAATTCAATAACATTGTACCCAATCCCTTTCCTCTCCACGACTCATCGATGCACAGGGTTTGAATATAACCTGCAAATGTTCCCAGAACCTGGAGAATTACAAAACCGGCCACCTGTTCCCCTTTTTGCATCACATATACTTCGCGGTGTATTCCCCCGAATGCCGGCAGGCACTGTTCATAATCCATACCAAGCGTTATCCACGGATCGGTACCGGCCATAATCTCGGCACAAACGGCCCATTCTGCAGGATCCGTACTAATGTTTATATTGAAATTATCTTCAGAGATCATCGGTAATCTTCTTTTTTATAATGACAAGGAAAATTATAGTCAGCAATGCATTAACAAAAATATTCATAAACCCGAAATCGAAGTTAAAGGACCTGATAAAATATCCGTTAAGTAACCATGTTAATATAGCCGCAGATAAACATGCAGCGGGCACCCATTTTTCTTTGAACCGGATTTTTGTAAACAGGCCCGTAAGATAAAGGCCCAGGATAGGGCCGTAGGTATAACCTGCAATTTTAAAGATAGTGTTGATAATTGCTCCCTGGCTGCGCCAGAAAGACATTACAATAATGAACATAACCACATTAACTCCAAGGAGAACTCTGTTTTTGATTTTTTTCCTTTTTTCATGAGGTTGACCTTCAATATCCATGAAATCGTAACTGAATGCAGTGGTAAGGGCTGCAATGCACGAATCAATACTGGCAAAGGTTGAGGCGATTACTCCTATCAGGAAGGCTATTGCACCGATTTTACCAAAATAGTTGAGAGTAAGCAGGGGATAGAGGCCGTCAGTATTTACAAACTGACCGTTCTGTGTTTCAAGGCTTATGCCATGCTTTTCGGCAAACATGTAAATCAGGACACCAAGACCAAGGAAAAGGGTCTGGGCAAAGGCGATAAAAAAACTGAATGTAAGTACATTTTTCTTGGCATCACGGGCATTGCTGACTGTCAGTGTTTTTTGCATCATACTCTGGTCGAGACCAACAAGTGCTACAGTGATGAGGAGGCCGGAGATAAACTGCTTGAAAAAGTTGGAACCTGACTGCATATCCCAGTCGAAGAATTTTGTATAGTGATGATGTGAAACATCCCTGAACATTTCATGTAAAGAAAGTCCGAGTGAATGTTTTATTGTCATAATGGAAATGACAATTACCATTATAAGAAAAAAGGACTGCAGGGCATCAGTCCAGACAATTGTTTTAATACCTGATTTGTTTGTATAAAGCCATATAAGAATAAGTACTGCAATAATAGTCAGGAAGGGAGGGATATGAAGGGAATCAAAAAAAGCATACTGTAATATCTTTACAGACAATAGCAACCGCAACGCTGCTCCAAATGACTGGGAGACAAGGAAAAACAGGGACCCTGTTTTATATGTTACATTACCAAACCTTACATTCAGGTAGGTATATATGGAAACAAGTTTTAACCTGTAATATATAGGTGTAAGAATGAATGCAATAAACAGATAACCTACAATTGTTCCCAGGATAAACTGGAAATAGTAAAGGTTGTTATTACCCACATTTCCGGGAATTGACACTAGCGAAACAGCTGAGATCCCTGATCCGATCATTCCGAAAGCAACGAGGAACCATGGGGACTCACGGTTCCCGTCAAAAAAAGTTGTATCCTTTGTACGCCGGGAGGTGATTCGTGAAATCATCATTAACAGTGAAAAATATGCGATGATGATAAGGAACAACAGGAATGGACTCATGTTAAAAGCTATTTGAACTGGTATCAAACGTAGCGAAAAAGTATGATAATTAATATTTCTTTATATTTACTTTAATTAATAAATATGATATAACGATAAACAAAACCCCGAGATGGGGAAAAAGAATAATCAATACTTAACTATTAATACAAACCAACAACTATGAAAAAACTTATGATTTTATTGCAGGCTCTGTTACTGACCGGTATGCTTACAGCTCAGCAATCAGGAGATAATCTACCTTATAAGATGGAAGATCTCTCTTCGGCCAGGTTTGCAAAAGCAGTGGAACAGTGTAATGGTGTATGTATAATACCGATGGGTATTATTGAGAAGCACGGGCCTGCACTTCCTCTGGGCACTGATCTTTATGAAGCAAGGGAGATTGCCTTCCATGCTGCACAGAAGGAATATGCTGTTGTCTTCCCGCCTTATTTTGTTGGACAGATCAATGAAGCGAGGCATCAGCCCGGAGCCGTGGCCTATAGTCATGAGCTTATGTGGCAGATGCTTGATGAAACATGCAGGGAACTGTCGAGAAATGGAATGAAGAAGATTATACTTGTAAACGGTCACGGTGGAAATACAAGTTTCCTTCAGTATTTTTGCCAGTCGCAGCTGGCCCGTCAGGAAGATTACGTTGTTGTATTGTTCCAGCCCGGCAGGGATGTCCGGATGGATAAAGAGATAAACTCGCTTAAAAAGGCAAAACTTGACGGACATGCCGGGGAAGAAGAAACATCAATGATGTACTACATTAATCCGTCATTTGTCGATATGAGTGCCCTGGACAATGAATCGGGGCTCGACCAGAACCGTCTGAGTGATCTTCCTTTTGCCTATACGGGAATATGGTGGTATGCAAAATACCCCAATCATTTCGCCAGTGATTACAACAAACCAAACAAAGAGCTGGGCGAATTGTTAATTGAAAAGGATGCTAAACAACTCTCGCAGCTGATAAGGTATATGAAGACTCATGATACAGTTATGCAGTTACAGAAAGAATTTTTCAAAAGAGCAGATAATCCTTTGTTGAAATAAATTATTTATTATGGCATTTACACTTCAACCCGGACAGAAAGCACTTGATTTTAAACTTCCTGCGACAGATGGCAGGGAGTACTCTCTTTCGGATTTTGCAGAGCACAGGTATCTCGTTGTATTTTTTACTTGTAACCATTGTCCTTATGTTATCGGTTCTGATGAGGTAACAAGAGCTACTGCAGAGAAGTTTCGAGATAAGGGCGTGGTGTTTGCAGGGATAAACTCAAACAGTGAGAATACATATCAGGAAGACAGTTTCCCCAACATGGTTGAAAGAATGAAGAAAAATAAGTTTCCCTGGGTTTATCTCTACGACAGCACCCAGAAGGTTGCGAAGGCTTATGGTGCATTGAGAACACCTCATTTTTATGTTTTTGATGAAGATAGGAAACTTGTATATACCGGCAGGGGTGTCGACAGTCCCAGGGATACATCAAGGATGACAGTAAATAATCTGGAAATGGCTCTTGAAGAGCTTGTTGCGGGCAAACCGGTATCCATTCCGGTTACCAATCCAATTGGTTGTAATGTTAAATGGGAAGGTAAGGACGCTCACTGGATGCCGCCCGACGCATGCGACCTCGTGTAAGGAAACAGTCAGGGTGCAAGTCTTTCAGTAACCCACGTATCTTCTCTGAACGAATAGCAAATCCTGTCGTGTAACCTGTCTTTACCATTCTGCCAGAATTCAAACCAGGATGGCATTATACGGTAGCCACCCCAGAAGGAAGGTCTTTCTACAGGATGCCCTTTAAACTTCTTTTTGTAGCAGCTGAAACACTCTTCAAGATATTCACGACCGGGAATTACAGAACTCTGTTTGCTTGCCCAGGCAGATAACCTGCTTGCTCTCGGCCGCGATATGTAATATCTGGTGCTCGCTTCAGGGGATATTTTTTCTGTCCTGCCCTCTATTCTTACCTGTCGTCCTGATTCGGGCCAGTAAAAAAGAAGGGCTGCGTTGTTGTTCATATTAAGGTGCAGGGCTTTACGGCTTGTATAATTTGTGAAAAAGACAAATCCATCTTCACTGTATTCCTTCAAAAGAACTGTCCTTACAGAAACAGTACCATTATCAGAAGCAGTACCAAGACTCACCGACGAAGGATTAGGGCTGCCTGATTGGAGATGTTGCCTGTACCAGGTATCAAATTGTATAAAAGGATCGGCATCTATAGTATTTTCAGAAAGGACTTCGTATTTTTTCATATAAAATATTATGTTTATCATTTAAGTAACACTATTTTAGGAGCAAAGTTCTCCACAAGCCTGAAAGAACCATTTATAATTAAAACTAATACACTAACCTATGATCCAAAAGCAAAAATCTCAGACATTCAAGGCACTGGCTGTGTTGTTTACAATTGCGTTGTTCGCATCATGTTCGCCAAAAGTACCTACTGACCTTACCAAGGCAGGAGTGATTCCCAAACCTGTTTCCATTACGGCTACAGGAAACACTTTCAGTCTTAAAAAGGGAACGGAAATATTTGTTAAGGGCAATTCAGATGAGGAAATGAAAGTTGCTCAATACCTGGCCGACAGGCTTAAACCGGCTACCGGTTTCGACCTGAATGTAAGTACCACTGGAAACGAACCGGGGAAAGGGGATATTTATTTTCAGCTTACTGACGGGCAAAGTGACCTGGGCGAGGAAGGGTATAAGCTTGAAATTACCAATAAGACAGTTACTATTACAGCCGAAAAGCCGGCAGGACTCTTTATGGGCGTTCAAACGCTTTTACAGCTGCTACCTGCAAAAGCAGAGATGACAACACTTCAGGAGGGACCGTGGGAAATAGCTACCGGGACAATAACAGATTATCCTGTTTATTCTTATCGTGGAATGATGCTTGATGTTTCCAGGCATTTTTTCGGGGTAGAGGATGTTAAACACCTGATAGATCTGCTTTCCTGCTACAAGATCAATATGCTTCACCTGCATCTGTCGGACGACCAGGGCTGGAGGATAGAGATTAAGTCCTGGCCACAGCTTGCACTTCATGGCGGCAGCACTGAAGTGGGCGGAGGCATAGGAGGATATTATACACAGGAACAGTATACCGATCTGGTGAATTATGCAAAAGACAGATATATAACAATTGTTCCCGAGATAGATATGCCGGGTCATACCAATGCAGCTCTTTCTTCCTATGCAGAGCTGAACTGTAATGGTAAGGCAACGGAATTGTATACCGGGACAAAAGTAGGATTCAGTTCGTTATGTACCAGGAAAGATATCACCTATAAATTTATTGATGATGTGGTTAAGGAGTTATCTGCAATCACCCCGGGACCATACATTCATATTGGGGGTGACGAATCGCATTCCACAAAAAGAGAAGACTATATACCATTTATTAATAAGGTTCAGGATATTGTTATCTCACACGGAAAAAAAGTTATTGGCTGGGATGATATAGCCATTTCAACCTTGCGGGAGGGCGTAACAGCCCAGGACTGGGCCAGTGTCAAAAATGCTGAAGCAGCAGCAGCCCAGGGAGCTAAAATCCTTATGTCGCCCGCGGCAAAAGCTTATCTCGATATGCAGTATGACAGCACAACAAGACTTGGACTTCACTGGGCCGGATATATAGAAGTCGATAGTGCATATATGTGGGATCCATCGACGCTTATTCCCGGCATAGGCAGGGAAAATGTACTGGGCATTGAAGCTCCGTTATGGACAGAGACAATAACAAATATGGATGACATAGAATATATGGTATTTCCAAGATTGCCCGGGTATGCAGAGATAGGCTGGACGCCTGATTCTCTCCGGAGCTGGGATGAATATAAGGTGAGGCTTGGTGAACAGGGACCCCGATTTAAGGCTCTGGGAATAGATTATTACCCTTCGAAGCTGGTTAACTGGAATCCTGAAGAATAACCCATATGCAAAGGCCTTCTTAGAGGTTAAATTTGACCGGGAAATACAAAGAGGGTGACTTCAAAGTAAAAAAATCTTAACCGCAGAGACCGCAAAGTAATGATCTTTAAATTTTTACTTTTGCGGTCTTTACGTCTTCTTTGCGGCTTTTGCGGTTAATTGAGTTTAGCTTTACAGGGCTATTTTATCTTTCAGATCAGTATCTGGCGTGCATAATGGGCACATGTTCTTACTTCTCTTACTGCATTTGACCAGGGCTTTATATCATATTCCAGTTCAATATCGCAGTACAGGGGCCATCCTTCTTTCTTTATCAGCAAAAGGATGTCTTCAACGGGAGACTGTCCCTGTCCCCACACCTGGTTTGTATTAGGCGGATCCGTCTTTGGTCCCGTCTTGTCTTTCATATGAACACTGACTATCCTGTCGTGATATTTTTCCAGGATAGTATTCGGGTGCCTTCCTGTTGAACCAAAGAAATGACCCGAATCGAAGTTCATCATAACAGCAGGTGAAACAGCAAGGAACGGATCATAGCTGAATCCGGGTGTTGCGAACTGCATATGATTATGGAAAATAGCATACATATTGTGTTTTTCGGCGAAAGGAGCCAGGCGTTTTACGGCTTCCATACCCAATTCGTCTGTTACTCCTTTGGCACCCATGGCTTTGGCGGCGTTAAAGGCATAATCAATCTCTTCATCCGACCAGCGTGAAGGGGAGAATTTAACTATGTGAATATCAATTCCGGCATCATCGAACTTTTTCTTCAGGTCAGTGAATTTAGACATTGGGATTGATGTCCGCCATTCTTTCATTTCAGTATTGTACTTTGCGATGGCATCTTTTTGTTCCTG
>DATFLA010000337.1:0-13850 GCA_035268305.1 Bacteroidales bacterium
AAACCTCTTGCCGGCGAACTTCCTGATTTTGTACGCCTGGAAGAAAAATTTGCTAAAAGATAAAAATATTTAATTATGGGTAGAACATTTAACAAGGTAGCACTGTCTATCAACGCACATCCCGATGATGCTGAGGCGTGGAATGCCGGGGCTCTTAAACTTTTAAAAGATAAAGGATATAAAATTGTTATTGCAACGATGACCTCCGGCGACATGGGGGGTTGTAATATGACTATGGAGGAGACGGCAAGGATACGTGTTGAAGAGGCACGTAAAGCTGCGGATGTTCTCGATGCGGAATATTATATGCTTGGCGGTACCGACGGCTTCCTGTTTGACAGTAAGGAAATAAGGCTAAAGACTATTTCTCTTATGAGGAAGGTTAAGGCAGGAATTGTGTTTACACATCTGAACAATGATTACCATTCCGATCACAGGACAACCTCGAATATAGTTGAAGCTGCTGCAATGATCGCCTCTCTCGATACAGTACCTGTAGAAGAGGAACCACTGGAGATCACCCCGCTGCTGTATCACTCGTCGCCGCTTACACTGTCTGATCCGCTTGGCTCAAGTATTGTACCTCCTCATTTTTATGTTGATGTCACTTCGGTGATTGAGACAAAGAAGAAAATGCTTGAGTATCACCAGTCGCAGATCGACCTTATGAAGCATATGCATAAGATTGACGATTTCTTTGGGTTTGTGCTCGAAGGGAATCGTAACTACGGAAAGATGGCCGGCGTGGAATATGCAGAGGTATACTGGCAGCATCTTGGTGGCGGATTCCAGAAAGAACCGCAGGTTCAGAACGATCTTTCAGAATTTCTTATTAATAAAATGTCATAGCTATGAACTTAAATGAAGAAAAGTATAACAAGTTTGCACTTGTAAGGGAAATGATGGAAACCCCCGGTATAGTTAAAAAGTTTGACCCGGAGGCAGCAACAAAATTTGTAGAGGCAGTTAAGTCGAAAAAAGGACTGTTTCTTACAGGTGAAGGAAGCAGCAGGATATTCCCTGCCAAGAGAGCAATCACAGCCAACCTGGCCGGGGAGTTCGGACTTCCTGTAATGACCGAGGGAGGAACACAGGCAGAAGAATACAACCTGGGCGATTTCGCTGTTTTTGCAGCTTCGAACTCGGGACAGACAAAAGAAGTGGTTCGCCTTTCCACCAAACTGAAAAAAGAAGGCCATAAGGCAGTATTCGGCCTTACGGCAAATCATAATACCAAGCTGGAAGAACTGGCTGACGATACACATGTGCTGATATGCGGAAAAGAGGATGCTGTTGCTGCAACAAAGTCGGTTATTGAACAGGGACTATTCTATGATGCTCTTCTCAGGAAGGTAAAAGGAAAGAAAATGGAAGGGCTGGATGACCTGGCTGAAAAGACTGAAAAAGCTCTAACTCTTACTATCGAGCCTGAAATAACTGCCATAATAAGAGATGCCAGTATCATCTATTTTGCAGGAAGAAATAATGGAGTTGCCGAAGAACTTGCACTTAAGACCAATGAAATAACAAGGAAGAAATCAGCATATCTTGAAGGCACATTCGCCGTACATGGCATTGAAGAGGTTATGGATAAGAGTGAAGTCGTCATCTGGATGAACCCCTTCCCGGAGGAAGAAGAGAAATTCAGGGAATGCCTTGTGGATGGTGTAGGGCTTAATATTATTGCGGTGTCAACAAGAAAGACAATATTCCCTACTATAATAATTCCCGACGGAGGTCAGTATGCAGAGTATGTTCAGCTTGCAGCCGGATGGAATATTCTTGTCGAAACAGGTGTATCGCTGGGTATTAACCTCGATAAACCCACCAGGGCCAGGAAAGTAGGGAATGAATATATACCGGAATAGTATAAGATAATTATTTATCTGATCTGTTTAGAATATTTTTTTGCGATCTGCTACTCGTTTAAAATGCCTGCTGAGGATTGAAAATATCCCCGGCGGGCATTTTATTTTTACCCCGATACCCCCGACTGGCAGGCGGCCTCATGATATCATCAATAATTATGATATTCACTGTATTCCCAAACAAAAAATAAGTAATCAGGATACAAGCTCTAAGAGGCAGTATATCAATAATATAAAATGTTTATATAAGTACATGTTTTGTAATAAAACTTTAATCCTTATATAATATCTATGTAATTATTATATTTACGATACTAAACGATTACACATCTTAAATTATGGCAAAAAAAGAGGTTGCAGTAGGTATTGATATTGGCGGCACAAATACGGTATTCGGATTTGTTGACCGTGCCGGGAATATTCTTGGGGAAGATTCATTAAAAACAGCACAGTATGATGAGATTGAAGTGTATGTGGCGGCATTGTATGAAAAAATAATGATTACCGGTCAGAAAATAGGAAATGGCATCGAAGTAGTCGGTTTCGGTATCGGGGCGCCAATGGGCAACATTAATAAAGGGACAATCGAGCATGCGGCAGGTCTTCCATGGAAAGGGATTGTACCTCTTGCCGATGTCTTCAAAAGACATACTCCCCTGCCTGTGATTGTAACAAACGATGCCAATGCAGCTGCTGTTGGTGAAATGATTTACGGGGGTGCGAAGAATATGAAAAATTTTGTTGTAATAACCCTGGGAACCGGACTTGGAAGCGGCTTTGTTATTGATGGTAAACTTGTTTACGGCCATGATGGTTTTGCCGGTGAGATAGGGCATACTGCAATCCGTCCCGGGGAATCAAACCGTGAATGCGGATGTGGCAGGAAAGGATGTCTCGAGACCTATGTGTCTGCCACGGGACTCAAGCGATCATTACTGAAGATAATGGCAGATAGCAATAAGCCCAGTGAACTGAGGAAATTCAGCTTCGAGGATCTTGATGCAGAGAAGATACATGATGCTGCTAAAAAAGGTGATTACATAGCAAAAAGAGCCTTTACTCATACGGGCAGGATGCTGGGATTTAAGCTGGCTGATGTTGTGGCACATACAAATCCGGAAGCCATATTTCTTTTTGGTGGACTGGCACTTGCGAAGGACCTCATTTTCGAGCCGGCAAAAGAATACATGGAAGAAAACCTCTTAAGCATATATAAAGGAAAAGTGAAGCTTCTTGCATCTGAACTCAGTACACAGAATGCTGCAGTGCTGGGTGCCAGTTCACTTATCTGGTCAGACAAGGAATCGTGATTAGCAAATTAATATCTGGTGATATGGCCAATTTCGGAGAGATACTGAATCATATTCTCGGAGTTGTATTTATAATTATTGTCTTCGCCCTGGCTTATGCCTACCTTAAACCACATCAGCTTCATAAAAGGCGAAAGGTGTCAACACTGCTGCTGAAAGTAAGTTACCTGCTCTACCTGCTGGTTTTACTCATTATTATTTATCTTTCAGCTCTTGTGAAGGGAGGACTCGAAACTGTCTTTTTCGGAGTGGAGTTTTTTGCATTTCTGATAGTCCTCTTTGTTCCGACAATCGGAATTTTTGCAAGGAAATTAGGGCAGTTCAGTAAGAAAAGGGAAGGATATAATTATTTTTTCACTGTTGTTAACATGCTTTCAATTGTTGCCATTCTTTTAATGTATTTTATCTGAAAGTCATACCTGTGAATTCTATTCGATTAAATGATATGTTTTTAGCCTGCAGTAAATATCAAATCGTAACTTTGATGTATAATTAAAACCCCTGAATTATGATCCGGGAACGACTAATTGGTTATATCGAAGAGAGTATAAGGCAAAACTGGGATATTGAAGCCCTTTCCAACTACAGGGAACAGGGATATACCTATAAAGAAATTGCCTCGAAAATTCTTAAGCTGCATCTGCTGTTTAAGGAATCGGGAATTAAGGAGGAGGATAAAATAGCTCTAGTGGGCCGTAATTCGGCTAACTGGTGTGTTATTTATCTTGCCACAGTCACCTACGGGGCTGTGATTGTTCCGGTACTCCCCGATTTCAAGCCTGAGGACCTCACTAATATTATTAATCACAGCGATTCCAGGCTTCTCTTTGTAGATGATAAGATTTATGAATCATTGTCTGTCGACAAGCTTCCTGAGATACAGGGCACTTTCTCAGCCGATACATTTGACCTGATAATATCAGGCAGTGAGAAAGTGAAAACGGCATATGCTTCTCTTGATGAGAAATACAACAAGGCATATCCCGAACTGAAAAAAGAAGATATCACTTTCTCTGACGCAGGGAATGATAAGCTTGCAGTAATCAGCTATACGTCGGGCACAACAGGCTTTTCAAAAGGAGTGATGCTGTCGCATAACAGCCTGGCAGCAAATGTAAGGTTTGCCCAGAATAACATGCCTCTTAAACCGGGTGATCCTCTTGTTTCATTTCTTCCTCTTGCCCACACATACGGATGTGCTTTCGAATTCCTTTTTCCTTTTACATTCGGATGTCATATAACAATACTGTCGAAGACCCCTTCACCGCAAATCATAATACAGGCATTCAAGGAAATAAAACCCCGGCTTATTCTGTCAGTTCCTCTTGTTATTGAAAAGATATTCAAGAAACAGCTGCTGCCGGTTATCAATAAGCCTGTTATGAAAATCCTGCTTGGAATTCCCGGTATTAACAGGATTTTATATAACAAGATAAGGGCAACACTTACTGAGACATTTGGCGGGCGCTTCCATGAGATTGTAATTGGCGGGGCGGCATTTAATGCTGATGCTGAGAAGTTCTTTAAGAAGATAGGATTCCGTTTTACGGTCGGTTACGGCATGACTGAGTGTGGTCCTCTTATAAGCTATGCTTCCTGGGATACTACAAAACAGGGAGCCTCCGGTCGTCCCGTCGATACCCTGGAGGTGACAATCGATTCCGACAACCCTGAAAAAGTTGTTGGTGAGATCATTCTAAGGGGTGAAAATGTGATGCTGGGTTATTATAAGAATGACAAAGCCACAAGGGAGATGATAGATGATGAAGGATGGATGCATACGGGCGATCTTGGTATTATCGATAATGAAGGAAATATCTTTATCAGGGGACGAAGCAAGAGTATGATACTGGGTCCCTCTGGCAAAAATATCTATCCTGAAGAAATTGAATCTGTAATCAACAATAAAAATTATGTAACAGAATCTGTAGTCATTTCAGAGGATAATAAGCTTGTTGCACTGATATATCCGGATTTTGAACTGATGAAGAAAGAAAATATATCAGAGGAACAGCTTTTACCCATCCTCGACCAGATACGGAAAGAGGTGAATGAAAGACTACCGGATTTTATGGCTGTCAGCAAGTTCAGGATTCATGATGAGGAGTTTGCCAAGACACCCAAGAGAAGTATTAAACGATTTCTTTATACCAAGGAATAAAAGGAACATTATGGATTTGTACGTTGTAATAGTAGCAGGAGGCAGCGGGAAAAGGATGGGAGCCGATATTCCTAAACAGTTTATTAACCTGGCAGGCAGGCCTGTGCTGATGCATACTATCGAAAGGTTCAAGGCTTTCAGTGAATCGGTGGAGATAATTACCGTACTTCCGGAAAACCAGCTAAGATACTGGATAGACCTGCAAAAAAAGCATTCGTTTGATGTCCCGCACACACTTGTAAAAGGAGGTTCTCACAGGTTCCTGTCAGTAAGGAACGGGCTCAGGTTCGTTAACACACCATCACTGGTAGCCATCCACGATGGTGTACGGCCTTTTGTAAGTATCGATACAATCAGGAGATGTTTTGCGGGGGCGGAAAAACACGGGAATGCCATTCCGGCTGTTGCTCCTTCAGATTCGCTCAGGATAATAACAGATTATGGCAGTAAACCTGTCAATAGGATGCAGGTAAGGCAGATACAAACACCTCAGGTGTTTAAAAGTGAATTGATAAAAAAAGCATATAAACAGGATTATATAGCTGATTTTACTGATGATGCAACCGTACTTGAAAAGATGGGTGAGAAAATAAACATAGTGGATGGGAACCGTGAAAATATTAAGATTACAAACCCGGAGGATCTTCTGATATCTTCAGCTCTGCTTCCTACGATATCCTAAAGGGCTGTATAAAGAAGGGAGAGAGGAAAAGATTGCAGTCATAACATGTTCGAAAAAAGTATTTTTAATTATAAAGGTCTGGAAGTTAGAATTTCCGATCATGCGAATGAAGGAATTCTCGATATTCTCAATCATGCTGTTCAGGGCTCGGAAGGCGGGCTACGATTCTCTCTTCTTAACATAGCCCCACGGATCGCTGCCTACACCAGCCAGATACGATTTGTCTCCTTATACAAGAAAAACCATATTACAGGTACTGTTGGTGCCTGTTTCCGTATTTCCGGACAGGGTCACCTGTGTTACCCGACTTCTTACATACGTTACCTGGCTTTTCATTCCCTGTACCAGTCTGATATAAAAAGGAAAAGAAAAACAAAGACAGCTATTCGTCCGGAGCAGGATGATAATTTCAAAAAAAGGACACTGGATATTTTCAGTAAACCTCACTTACTGGGACTCGAAAATGTTTTTGAAGGAGATAAGCATGTGATGTACGCCTTTCTCGAGAGTATGAATGAGAGATCGAGGAACCTTGTAAGCCAGGCAGGATACGATTATATACGTTCATTTCTTACTGTGGCCTTTAGCCGGATATCTCCCTCCAGGGATCCCCGTGTGTCAAAACTGGGAGATGAGGAAAAGGGAAAGATGAGATCACTACTTCTTGATTTCTATCACGATTATTCCTTCTTCAGTACCGATTATATTTTTTATGGCGACAGGTATTATGTATTGAAGGAAGGAGATGAGATCATAGCCGGTGTCAGTGCCATACCATCGGCTTACAAAGTTTATGATATACCGGGCATATGGGGATGGGTTATTATGAAGGTTCTTCCCAGGATGCCTTTCTTCAGACGTCTGTTTAACCCCGATGAATTTCGTTATCTTGTCTTTGATGCAATTTACTGCAGGGAAGGAAGGGAGAAGATGCTGGCCACTCTGTTTGAATCGGTATGCTCGGCAGAAGGCTTTAATACCGGACTTACCTGGCTGGACGACAGGAGCGGATTATTCGACAAGATAAGGGAAGATGTGAATATGGGTCCGCTTAACAGGATGCTTAATGCAAAACCCGGTCTTGTTTTCGCCAGGTTTATTAACCTGACAGAGAAGGAGAAAGAAGCATTTTATAATGCACCTGCATATATATCGGGATTCGACTTTTCATGACAGGCATTAAATTGAAATGAAGAAATTAAACATCCATTATTTTCAACACGTTCCTTTTGAGGATCCGGGCAGCATAACAGAATGGGCTCTGGCAGGAGGACATAACCTGACTTCAACAAAGTTCTATGAAGAAACAGTTTACCCCGCTCTTTCTGAAATTGACTGGCTCGTAATTATGGGAGGTCCAATGGGTGTAAATGATGAGGATAAATATAGATGGCTTGCTGAAGAAAAAAAGTATATAAAGAGAGCTATTGATGCAGGAAAGACCGTTCTGGGTATCTGCCTTGGATCACAGCTTATCTCATCTGCCCTGGGAGCACGTGTTTACAGGAACGGGGAAACGGAAATAGGCTGGTTTGATATTACATTTCAGCCTGCTGCAAAATCATCCGGGCTATTCTCTCATCTGGGCGATTCCTGGAAAGTATTTCACTGGCATGGTGATACTTTTGATCTTCCTGACGGGGCTGTTCTCCTTGCCGGTTCAGATGCCTGCAGGCACCAGGCATACCTGTACGGTGACCGTGTACTGGCATTGCAGTTTCATCCCGAACCTAATGAGGAACTGCTGAAGAAAATGGTTGATAACGGGGCCGGTGAATTAATCCCGGGCAGGTATATTATGACCGGAAGAGATGAACTTATAAACGGATCGCTGACCGATTCGGTAAAAAAAGATCTTTTTTTGCTTCTCAACAAGCTTCCCGGTCAATAGCCAATATCAGAACCGGTGCAGATAACCGAGTGTAACGGTTCCGGCACCGGTATTATTGGTACCATTGGCTTTATCTTTCTGGATGTGAATAAATCCGTAGTTCCCGCCTCCTTCTATAAACAGCTTTCCCGAGCCCATGGCTATATCGAATCCCATGGCACCTTCTCCGCCCACATTCAGCCTGTGAACATCTGAAGATATGTTTTCGGTATGGTCGAAGTTCTGTACCCCCACTGTGTAAGGTATCTGAGCCTGCTGGAATACGTCATCTATAGTTATGGTTCCCTCTTTATTTATATATATGTAGTCTGAACCTTTAGTTACATTCTTTGCACTAACAAGTATCCCAAGGTATGGTCCGGCATTAATGTAAAAATGAATGTTGCCCGCAAGATTAAAGCTTGCTTTAACCATTACCGGCACTTCAAGATAGTTGAGGATGGCATAACTTTTGATGTCGGCATACATATATTCATCAGGTGTAACGCTGAACAATGGCAGTATCTGCCACAAATACTGCAATTCGGAAGGGACAGGCAAGGCCTGCAGCCCGTATCTTTTGCCTCCCTGCGACGAATAGTTTACTTCGCAACGGATCCCAAACCGTTTTCCTGTTTGCATCTCAGCAACAATACCACCATAATATCCTATCCTGGAGGAATACCCTTCGCTCAATGGTGTTACAACTGAACCGGCTGTTAAATTAGGTATTCCGAAACCGGTTTTAATACCGATAAAGCGCGTGGCCGATTGTGCATTGGATGAGATGATGCTACAAAAAGCCATTATGATTAAAAATGAGAGTTTTTTTGTTTTCATCTTCAGGTCCTGGTCAGTAATATTAAATCAAAAAGCGCATTCAGCTTTCAATACCTGCCTGCGCTTAATATTAAGTGGGTTGTACTGGATTCGAACCAGTGACCCCTACCCTGTCAAGGTAATGCTCTAAACCAACTGAGCTAACAACCCTCTGAGCGCATAAAAATAATAAAATTATTTATTCATATCCATTCGCATCTGCCCAAAAAACACGGCAGGACCCGATTTACCGGTACAGAGAGTTACAGTACTGTCCGAGTTTTATTACATCTTCCCTGCGGGTGAAATTTATTCTTTGTTTCTTGATAAACTGTTTCAGTGCAGCTTCCTTGTCAGGGAATATTTTGAGGAACTGTCGTGAATTATTAAAGTCTTCCATCTGACCATCCTTGTTAACCCAGTAATCAGATGCCTTTGTAATTGTTACATTTGGAGGCAGATCTATCTTAACAACTTCATTGTACAGCGACATCGCATTTGTCACTTCAAAACGTTTGTATTGTGTAGGACCTACTGACTGTGATTTGGCTCCATAGCCGATATCTGCTCCTTTGGGTGTATAGCTGCTTTTGTTCTGCAGGTAAAAAGGGACAGGCCCCCCGGCAAGTAACTCATAGAAAATCCTTCCAAGTGGAACAAATTTCCTGTCACCTATATATATGGTATCAATAAGATCAGGATTTTTTGAATACCTGTATATTCCTTCAACCTCAGTTACCATCATCTGGTCAACCATATTATAGTTAAGCAACATCTTAACCTGCTGCCCGTCCTTAAAGAGGATCACCCCGGGTCTGAAAGTAGGAAAAATAAACTGGGGTAAAGTATTTCCCATATTGTCCTGCCCCTTAACACTGTTGGAGAAGAGGCAAAAGAACATTAAAAATATGGCTGCTTTTGAGATTAATAGTAATTTTTTCATACAGGTATCCAAAAATTTCGTTTAAACTTATTTTTAATAAATCAGAGTTCGCGAATCTTGATGTTCCTGAACCATACGTCATAACCATGATCCTGGAGTCCAATATAACCTTCTTTTGATATGCCTTCCTGGAATCCGGGGAAATCCTTGAACTTGCTGTTCTGAACCATCTTGTCCCATTCCGGTGTCCATAGCTGGTACTGTACAACAATTGTGCCATTCTGGATATGTGTTACCTGTCCGTCTTTCACCCTGATAACAATGGTATTCCACTCTCCTGCGGGTTTAACGGTTTTAGGATCGGCAGGTATCATATCGTAAAGAGAACCAGCCAGATGGCTGGGTAATTTGTTATCTTCCGCATTAACATTATCCAGGACCTGTACCTCGGGTGCTGCCCAGTAAATAGGTTTACCCGGTACTTCTCTTACATCAAAAAATATTCCTGAATTTGCCGATTTGCTTACTTTCCAGTCAACGGAAAGTTCAAAGTTCTTAAATTTCTTTGCTGAATAGATAATATCGCCGTTAGATCCCTGGCCGGGTTTTTTCCCGGGAGCGGTAAATACCTCCATTGCATTATCATTTATTTTCCAGTTCGCCGGCATTGCCGTGCCATTGACCTGTCTCCATCCTTTGAAATCTTTTCCGTCAAACAACAATACCCATCCTTCCTTCTTCTCTTTGGATGTGAGCGTATTAACAGCCTGACCATAGGCAGGAAGCATAAAAAGCACTGCTGAAAACAGTGCAAAAGATAATGTTACAATTTTTTTCATGTTTAAATAATTGTGATTGTTTAAATAAATTAGATATGCAAATTACTAAAAAATCTCTTATCTGTTCATATATTAAGCCATACTGACCTTGCAGTACATTTATTTATTGCCGTTTATTCCTCATCCTCTTTCCTGAGAGCTGTAATATTAACACTGCGGAAACGGAAAAGTTTCATTGTATTCTGATCATAATTGAGCTCAAGGTAAAATAATGGTAATTGCCCTATCAGTCCTGAAGAGGCGACACGTTATTCAACCCTGAATGTTTATTGCTGCCACTCTGAGAGATTATTTGCCACAAATTAATTATTATTAAAAAACAACTATATATATAGTCATATTTCCTGCAAATTATTTGCGTGACTATAAAAATAGTCATATATTTGCAGGGAAGGATTGATAAGCCGGTAACCGGTTACCGGGAAAAAATCATACGGCAGGAATACAGTGAGATGTATTAAGCCGGAATTATTTAAAGGTAATATAATGAAACTTACAAAGGCAGAAGAGCAGGTGATGCAGATCCTGTGGGATATGAAGGAAGGTATCGTGAAGGATATCCGTGATAGGTTCGACGAACCCAAACCTGCACGTAACACTGTATCTACGGTATTACGGGTATTGGAAAAGAAAGGCTATGTAGGACATAAGGCATATGCGAATGTCCATTTATATCATCCACTTGTTACAAGAGCGGAATATTCAAAAAGTCAGCTTTTCGGATTGATGGAAGACTATTTCAATAATTCCTTTCCGGCCATGGCCTCCTTTTTTGCACGTGAGAAGGACCTTACAATGAAAGAGCTGGAAGAACTGCTTGAAGACACAAAAAACGAACTGAAGAAATCAGGGAGGGAATAACTATGGAAGCTATTGCCATGTATCTGCTGAAGTCGGTGACCTGGTTAACAGGGTTTTTGATTGTATATGTACTTTTTCTCGGAAATGAGCGATATTTTACACTGAACAGGATCTATCTTGTAACCGGTATCCTGGCCTCAGTCTTTTTACCATTCATAAGTATACGGTACATGGTGGAACTTCCTGCGATCCGGAATGTAGTTATCCCGGCCGGGAACATCGCAGCAGCTAAGTCCGGTTTAAGTCCATGGCCCGATTATGTCTTTTTGCTAATTTTTATATTATATATCTCAGGTATAGTCTTTGTGGTGTACAGGGCATATAACCAGAACAGGCTTATCCTTAAAACAATAAGGAAAACAAGAAATGGTAAAGATGATCCGGTAAAACTGATCAGGACTGCTGATTACACATCTTCTTTTTCATATTTCTCCTATGTTTTTATCAATCCTTCAGTTTCAGACGATGAGATAGGGGAGATTATGAATCATGAACTTGTACATGTAAGGCAGATGCACTGGATCGATCTCTTGCTTGCCCGGGTGCTCTGTTCTGTACAATGGTTCAATCCGCTTGTATGGATCTACGTTCGCTATATAAGGCAGAACCATGAGTATCTTGCCGATGAAGTAGCGCTGCAGCTTTCTTCTGATCCGGCAGTTTACAGAGCGGCTCTTTTAAACCAGACCCTGGGTATACGTGTTGCAGGTCTGGCCAATTCATTTAATGAATCACTTACAAAAAAACGATTTAACATGATGAAAAAGATAATAAGTTCACCATACAGAAAGCTGAAATTCTTTCTGATTCTTCCGGTAGCAGCACTGATATTTTATGTGTTTGCGACACCCGTATACAGTTTTCCTGTTCAACCCGTGACACATGACGATAAAGCCCCTGCCTGGCAGGAGAATTCAGGTACCAATGTGCCAGAGGCCGTTAACAGTGAAGCAGCTGTTTTTAATAACCAGGATACTGTAGTAAAAAGTAAAAAGGTTAATTCCAAAGAAGCATTGCTTCCTTCTCCTCTTCCTCCGCCACCCACTCCGGTGAAGGATGTTTCAGAGGGTCAGATGCCACCACCACCACCTCCCGTATCCGAGGTGCAGGGAAACCAGTTACCACCACCGCCACCTCCGCCGCCTCCTCCGGTTGAAGATACAGCCAGGGTGATTATCAGGGAGGTACATAATGGAGGGTCTGTCGACACAGGAGTCGGACAGGCCATACAGGTGAGTGGAAAGAACAAAGCGCTGATAATAATTGATGGCAAAAAGACAGACATAGATGTTAGTCTCCTCGATCCGCAAAAGATAGAATCTGTTTCAGTTCTCAAGGGGGAACAGGCTAAGGATGCCTATGGCAGGGAAGGACGGAACGGTGTAATTTTTATTACTACAAAGAAACCGACCGGTACTGTTTCTGTTTTCCCTGAGAAATTTCCATCGGGACCGGATGCTCCCTTGTTAGTTATTGATGGTAAGGTATCGGACAAAGGAATTGATTCTTTATCACCCGACGATATTTTCTCTTTAAATGTTCTCAAGGGTAAAAGCGCCATGGATAAATATGGTGACGCCGGGAAAAACGGCGTTGTAGAGATCACAACAAAAGGAGCTAAGTAAATTAAGAGTTTGGCGCCGGTTTGCAACCGGTGCCAAAATTTATCACACTCACACTGATTTTGTTCCTACATTGAAACCCTGAAAGAATCAGCCTGTCCCTGTGTTGGCGCGGATTTGCAATCCGTGCTTCACAAAATGCCTGACCCATTTCTTACTCTATACTCACACTCAAACTCACACTTCCCTGTAAGGGGAGTCCGACAGAATCAACCTTTGCGTTGTTCTGCCGTTGCACTGTCATACCGTGCTGCCTTTAGCCCTAATCGTCATCATCATCCCCCACCGGCATGAAGAATGCAGCATGGACCGAGGGAGGACAAACAGAGTCTGTTCCTTTGACAGCTTTCCAGATCACCTCGTTGAAGTCAGCATCATTGATACGGTCTTCCTTGGCAAAATTGAAAGTTTCACTCTTTCTCTGCCATTGGTTTTCCGCAATATTTTTGTCATTAAGATCAATATTACATGGTCTTACATCGAACGACGGATGATCCGGCTTGTTATCAAAGCATCTCCAGAGAGGTACTGCTGAAGCATCGTATTGTGTCATGGGCGGAAGACCGAGTATCAGTTCTATTGTCCGCAGCAGCGATGATGTTGTATAGGCTGTATGGTCAACAAAATTCTGTTTTATAAAACCTCCCGCAAGATAAGCCGTACTTCTGTGTGCATCAACATGATCGGGGCCATTCTGGGCGTCATCCTCCACTATTATGACAAGACTCTCTTTCCATACCGGACTGTGGCTCAGGTAATCAACAAACAGTCCTACAGCGAGATCATTATCAGCCACCTGGGCAAAGGGTGTGGGACGGCCGAGACTCAGTCCCTGTGTATGATCATTGCCAAACCGGAGGGTATTGAGCTGTGGAAGTGCATCCGCTGCAAGCAGTGAGTCGAAGTCGTGTTTCCACTGTCTGAAGCGTGTTGTA
>DATFLA010000338.1:0-10410 GCA_035268305.1 Bacteroidales bacterium
AACCTGCTGATCCGGGATTCTCAGTATATGTAGAACCCGTATTATCAATATCCGACCAGCTACCGTCACCCAGTTTCTTTTGCCACTTCTGTATGTCACCGGTATATGATGCCAGGCTTATTTCACCTGTAGAACTGCCATAGGTTGTAGATTCTGCACCTGAGACAGTTCCGCCTACAGAACCCTGGGTAACATTTATTGTAACAGAAGCACATCCGGAACTGAATATGTCATTTTTAAAATTCCTTGCATAATATGTAGTGGTTGATTCAGGAGAAACATTCACAGGATTACCAGTTGTTACAAGACTTTCTCCACATCCTCCTGTATACCAGTAAACGGTTCCGGACGATCCAACTGCTGTAAGTTGTACGCTCGTCCCGCTGCATATTGAAGAGCTT
Source organism: Bacteroidales bacterium (assembly GCA_035268305.1). GTDB lineage: Bacteria > Bacteroidota > Bacteroidia > Bacteroidales > VadinHA17 > LD21. The sequence continues at coordinate 402 of DATFLA010000338.1, forward strand.
TCTGCGGTGACAGATGTGGGATTTGCGGGTCTTGTGTAAAATGAGATTTCTTCTCCATAGCTGGTACCAAGACTATTCGTAGCATATGCTCTTACATAATACTGAGTCTCAGCTGAAAGATCACCCATAGAACTTGTAAACACTCCTGTCCCCGTTCCATTTGAAGTTTTATTATCATCGAGAGTGGGAGATGGAGATGTGCTCCAGCAGATCCCCCTGGCTGTTACCGTTCCGTTACCGTCACTTGTGACATTACCTCCGGAAACGGCCGATCCCGTTGTAATGGATGAAATTGCCGTTGTTGTTACTGCAGGATATGTGACAATAATTATATCACGTGAGGCTGTGTTTGATAACTGTTCACCATCGCTAACCTGCATTGAAATTGTCCTTGTGGCGGAGCTTGATGTAAGATCATCATTTGAATAATGGATACTCCTGAGTGCTGCCTGATAGTTAGCAATTGAAGTAACTCCCGACAAAGTAAGTATCCCTGTGGCAGAATTCCAGGATCCGGTAATTCCAAAGGCATTTGTGAAGGATAATACATCCTTCCCTGCTTCGTAATTCTTTGATACTTTCACAGTAGCACTTGTGAAATTTGTACCGGAATTCTGCGATGCTGTCATTGTTGAGGTTACCGTAACTGAAGGATTCCCTATTGAATATTCAATGGCAGTTCCCTCTATGTCCATTAAAAGAGGGTTGTTGGGCGTGAACTTTGTAAAACCAGGTCCCGCTTCTCCCTGGCAAATATATAATGAATTGCCATAGGTGATTATCGCTGCGTCATTTGTCGTGAATGGTAGAGTAAGTGTATTATTCCATTCGCCTGCACCAAGATCATAGGAGTAAAGATTCGTTCCTCCGTAAGAACCCTGGCAGTAATAATATGCATCATATATTGCTGAACCCAGTACAGCACCATCAGGAACATTGGGAAGATCTTCCCATGTGTCGGTTGCTACATTGTACCTCTTGAAACCGGTTCTCCCATTTCCCTCATGTAGATAAAAATATCCGTTTTTGTACTGCAGTCCTCCCCATGGCTGGCATGATGTCCCTGTAAGAGAGACCCATGTACCGCTACTTACAATGTACTTTTTAAAATTATTATTTCCTGATACATATATATCGGTTCCGTCAGTAGCTATATCACCGGTTGGAACACCTCCGCTAACCGTAGTCCAGGAATCGGACGCTATGTCATATATTGTCAGTACCTCGAGGCTGCAATAACTGCTGTAGATCTTGCCATTAAGATAGGTGGCTCCTCCATTGTTTCCTGAGTTAACGGGACAGGAAGCAAGAGTAGTCCATGTATTTGTGGAAGCATCGTACCTGTAATAGTTTGTGCTTCTGTCACCCTGACCGTAAAAGAGTCCTGTTGAGGGATTCACGGTAAATGAGGTCATATTCATCGGACAGGAAGCCAGTGTAGTAAATGTACCTGAAATTACACCTGCCCGGGCATTTGTAGGAATAGTCCAGAGGATAAAGAGTAAAATAACACTCTTTATTATATTTTTTCCTGCATTGATTATCCTTTGGGTAAAAATATTTTTCATAATATATTTATTTTATTTTTAGGATTACTGGAGACCGGTAAGTTTTACTAATTTCTTCCAAAGGTGGAATTTGATGTTATACCGGCATCTTTAAAACTGTCTTGTTGAAGTCATCGGTTTTTCAATACCGGATGTTTTATATGGTAATTATTACCTCCAGCCCGGTGGCCTTTGTTAATGCAGCCGCAATATTATTTGCTGCGGTGTCATCCATACGATCTGAAGTGTGGATAACAATTTTACCATGCAGTGATTTTTCCCATTTCGCAAGGACATTAGTGTATGCAGCAATGTTATCTGCTGTCAGTTCCAGATTATTGAAAACGAGTGATGAAGCTGTGTTGCGGACAAAAATATGCATGCTGTCATACATTTTGCCTGCCAGAGCATCCGAAATCTGGTCAATGGCGTTAGAGCCGGTTTCCCTGATATAGTATGCATTTGGATTGTTTTTGTAGCGCATGTCAACCTGTTGCATACTAAGGTCGGTTGAAACATCGCCTACAATTACCAGGTCATTTTTGCCCTCCTGGGCATTCAAACAGGGAGTTATCCCGGCTAATACTAAAAATAAGAGTAGAATTTTGCTCATAACTGATGGTTTGATTAGTAGTGTGTATAAATAATTGTTTAGCATTTCTGTTGTGTGTGTACTACAATTTTACGATCAAACACCTGATAATGACTAATTTTCCTCCTTGCTTAACCTTACTTAAACATTACAAAATCTTACATAATTACTAAGTGGCATATTATGAGGGCATTACGAAAGCGGGGTAATACAGCTTTTTTATAACTTTTCTTTTATTTATGTGTTGGTAAATTTAGTTTCGTGCTGACACCGGGATGTGAGAATAGTATATTAAATATACTCTCACAGTGTGAGAAGATCGAAAAACAGCCGTATGAAAAAAGTTAAAGGGTAATAAGATAATTTGAAAAGTCCTCATCGCTGTTAATCCCGACTTTTTTCCTTAACCTGTGTTTTGCAACATCAATAGCATTATTCGTCTGGAATGTGATAGCAGCGATCTCCTTGGTACTCATATTAAGTTTAAGAAATGAACACAATCTTCTTTCTCTGACAGAAATGTCTGGTATGCGCTCCACAAGCTTCTGGTAGAAATCAGGATGTACTTTTTCAAAAGTCACCTGGAATTCATCCCACATTCTTTCACTGCTCCTGTCGTTAAGCTTTGATACCAGGTTTTTGATTATCTTCTTCCCTTCATCACTGGTATAGGGAAGGAGGCTTTCAACATCTTCAACCACCGATTTAAGCAGAACACTCTGCTTTAGTATGTTTACAGTATTCATTGTCAGCTGTCGCTGATGATGTTTAAGCTCAGATTCAAGGATTGTCTTTTCCTTTTCAATTATCTCTTTTTCTTTTTGGATCAGGTACTCCTGCTGTGCCAGGTATTTACGTGATATTTTAAGGTGATTAAGATGAGAGTTTACCCGGGCATTTAATTCAACACTATTGAATGGTTTATTAATGAAATCTATAGCCCCTGCCTCAAGAGCTTCTTTTAGACTCTCTATTTCATTATGCTTGCCTGTTACCATTATTACCGGGATGCTACTGGTCTCATTAGTATTTTTCAGTAGTCTTATTGTATCAATACCGTTTAATACGGGCATTTCCCAATCCATAAGAATAAGATCGGGCCGGTTCTTTAGTGCAATATCATAACCCGATTTGCCATTTGTAGCTATCAGTAATTTATACTGAGGACTATGATCAAGAAAATGCCCTGTCAGGATTTTTAACTGTTCGGGGTCATCATCAATTATAAGTATTTGAAATTCTTCCATTTGTCATAAAAACAATATATCCGGGCTAAAATATCATTGAAGATATGGTTATTTTTAAAAATAAAAAAGTAATTCCATAACATGCTATATTTATTGAAAAATTAATATCATTGTAAGGGAAGTCGAAAATTCAGGGATGTTACAGATCATTGCAAGCGGAATTTTAATTTGTCTTTTTGTTTTTCATCTTTTTATTTTTTTAAATGAAAGAAGTGAAAAGCGATGGATTTTGTTTTCTATAGCTGATCTTATAGCAGCAGGATCCGTTTTGGCACTGTACGTATTTTTAAAAAGCCGGGCAGAAGTTTACCTGTTGGTTGAGTTGATTGTAGTGTCTTTATTGATCATTACAGGGATAATTCTTTCGGTTAACTTCTTCAGGCATCAGATAATGCTCAGGGATGAGATGGAAAGTAATTTCAGGAACCTTGAGGATTCTTTTGATGTGAGGGTAAAAGACCGGACGAAGCAGCTTGAGGCCATACGTGATTCCGTTTCGGAGTATGCCGTTCAGAAATTTGAACTGGCCCAGGAACTGGGACTTGTAAACAAGGAAATAATAAGGCAAAAGGATGATATAATCAAAAACAATGAAAAGCTCCGGCAGGCTTATGATGAGATAAAAAGACTCGATGATTTTAAAAACAAGATGACACGAATGATAATTCATGACCTGAAGAATCCGCTTAATGTGTTGCTTAATATCGTAGATACCTGGGATGTGCCGGTAAAACAGGCATCAACTATCAAACAGATTTCTTTTGATATGCTTGACCTGGTTATGAATATTCTTGATGTAAATAAATTTGAAGAATCAAAGATGAAGGTTGGAACTGATATTTTCAGTTTAGACAAAATGCTTGCAAAAATAATAGACAGGTTATCAGTTCTGCTTATAAAATCATCTCTCAACCTGAAAACGGATATCCCCAACAACTGTATTCTTAAAGCCGATGAACATCTTGTTGGCAGGGTCATTGAGAACCTTATAAGTAATTCCATGAAATATACTCCCGCTGGTGGTACAATCCAGATCTCAGCCAGTCCTGATAAAGACAATATAAAGATTGAGGTGAAAGACAACGGCAAGGGGATCCAGGAAGAGATGCTAAAATATGTATTCGACGAGTACGCTCATGCTTCGGACCCCACACGCTTCTATGGCAGCTCTACTGGTATAGGGCTTACATACTGCAAATTTGCGGTTGATGCAATGGGAGGAAAGATAGGACTGGAATCAGCTCCCGGAGAAGGCACCCTTGTGTGGTTTATTCTTCCCGGTACAATAGAAGGTTCATTGACTAAAAAACTGAAAAAGGATATTAGTGTACGTGAAATAAAGCCTGGACTTCCGGGGCTTACAAAGGAGGAATTAAATACTGTCAGACCTCTTCTTCAAAAGATAAAATCTACAGATATCTATGAGGTTAGCACAATAATGGGAATTCTTGCACATGAAAGTTTTGACTCCAGCCCGGGACTGCAGGAATGGAGAGACGCAATTGAAAAAGCCGCCTTTGAGGCTGATAAGGATTTTTTTGCAAAATTGCTTGCTTAACACCAGTTATAAAAGTATCTCCTTCAAAGATTTCCGGAATTATCTTTCAGAACCATATGAAATAGCTATTTTTGTCACTGTGACAGATATGAGCAGGTGAGACCCGGTCATTGGATAAAGGGATTTACCATCCTGCTGTTTTGTTTATTAATTTCACAACGAAAATTAAACCAGTCTTAGTAAAAATAAACTATGAAGAAATTTCTACTTTTTATTGCTGTTATTCAGTTGATAGTAGTTCCCGGATGTAATCAGGGTATAAAGCAGCCAGATAATATATTCCTTGTTCCTTTCACAAAGGAGCTTGATGTAAATCCCGTTCTGGAACCTTTAACTTCCACCAGGTTCTGGGATCCGGTAAGGAAGGATTCCGTGGCATGGGAAGCCAAGGATGTCTTTAATCCGGCAGCTGTCGTCCGGCATGATACCCTGTTCCTGTTATACCGGGCAGAAGATTCGATCGGGAAATATAACGGGACTTCCCGAATTGGTCTTGCCTCAAGCACCGACGGATACCATTTTACAAGGAGGAAAACTCCTGTTTTATATCCATCCAATGATGATTTCCTTAAATATGAATGGGAAGGCGGATGCGAGGATCCCAGGGTGGTGATGGATGACTCGGGAACTTACTATATGACTTATACCGCCTACGATGGTGACAAGGCCAGGTTATTTGTTGCAACTTCAACTAATCTGGTTGACTGGACTAAACATGGTTCTGTTTTCCGGAAAGCGGGAGATGAATATGTCAATATGTGGTCCAAATCCGGGTCAGTAATATCCAGGGAACAGGATGGAAGTATGGTCGCTACAAAGGTAAATGGCGTTTACTGGATGTATTGGGGAGAATCAAATATTTATATGGCAACATCTGAGAATCTTATCGACTGGACTCCGGTACTGGAAAAGGATCCTTCAAAAATGTACATCGACACAATGCGGCACTATACAAAGCCTTTCAGGATCCTGTTTTCAACCAGAAAGGGGATGTTCGACAGTGAACTTGTAGAGCCGGGTCCGCCGGCAATGATAACAGATAATGGTATATTGTTTATTTATAACAGTAAGAACAGTCCCGTTTTTGGAGATAAGAGTCTTTCGTCCGGAACCTATGCAGCAGGACAGATACTTACTGATCTCAAAGATCCTGAGAAAGTTATTGACAGGATGAATAAGTGGTTTATCACACCGGACCAGCCTTATGAAATAACAGGCCAGGTAAATAATGTTTGTTTTGTTGAGGGACTGGCTTTCTTTAGGGACCGGTGGTTGCTGTATTATGGTACTGCCGATTCAAAAATAGCTGTGGCAGAGTCTGATAAAAAAATCAAAGCAAATGATTAACGGAGAGCGGTGCAGTAAAATAATTCTTAAGTAATTTCCGGTAAAATGAACAGGCAATAAACAATATTACTTTTTGAAAATGAAAAAATTAATTATTCTTTCTATGATGCTTATCAGTATAATAGGATTTAATGGATGCAGGAACACCAGTGATCCGTCGGGATGGAGCAGCTCAAAGGTTGATAAATGGTTTATGTCAGACGACTGGTCGGGAGGATGGAATGTAAAGCCTGATTCATCCGTCAACAGTCGGGAATTTGCTGAATCATACTATAAGCTGAAGGACAGGTGGAATAAGGCATTCAGGTTTCTGAGTGAACAGGATCCTTCAGATCTTGAACCGGGACGATATGATATTGATGGAGATAATCTTTATGCTACTATCAGCGACTACATGTCAAAGGATCCGGATTCGGCATATTTTGAGGCGCACAGGAAATATATAGATATTCAGTATGTTATTAATGGAAAAGAACTGATAGGTATTGCTCCGCTGAAAAAGGCTGAACGTGTTATCACTCCTTACGACACCGGGAAGGACATTGAATTTATGACTGTCAGAGATGCAAAATATTTTAAGGCAACACCTGATGTCTTTTTTGTCTTTTTCCCGGATGATGCACATAAGCCGGGACTTAAAGACGGTACCTCATCGCCGGTGAAAAAACTGGTGATAAAGTTAAAAGCAGAATAGCTTTTAATTTCCATGTTATTACCGGAATTACGGCTGCGATGTTTTTTATCATGTTTCCTGCAGCGGTTTTTTATGAACAATAAGAGGATTGCAAGGTTACCCTTTTGAATTGATAAAAATAGATGACAACATTATATGACCTGGTTGAGGGAGAAGAGGGGATAATTCTGAAGATAAAGGGAAGAGGCCAGTTCCGGCAACGTCTGTCAGAGATGGGCTTTGTTGTCGGTAAGAAAGTCAGAGTCATCAGGAAAGCACCTCTTAAAGATCCGGTGGAATACAAGGTGATGGGTTATCATGTGTCACTTCGAAACAGTGAGGCACAGCTTATTATCGTTGACCCGGGGAAAAGTCACGAAGAGAAAACATCTTCTAATAATGTTCTTGTAAGCGAGGATACTAATAATTCATGGCTTGATAAATCGAGGACTATACAGGTGGCACTTGTTGGTAATCCGAATTCGGGTAAAACAACGCTGTTTAATTATGCTTCCGGCTCAAAAGAAAAAGTGGGAAATTATGCTGGTGTTACAGTAGATTCAAAAGAAGCACGTTATAAGCAATCAGGATATACTTTTTCAATAGTCGACCTTCCTGGCACCTATTCAATAAAGAGTTATTCTCCTGAAGAGATTTACCTGAGGAATTATATCTTCGAAAACAAACCTGATGTAATTGTTAATATTGTAGATGCTTCGAACCTGGAGAGAAACCTGTACCTTACAACCCAGCTTATTGATATGGGCATCCAGCTGATTATTGCCCTCAATATGTACGATGAACTTGAGAAAAAAGGCGATGTTCTCGATCATATATCGCTTGGTAAGCTTCTGGGTGTCCCTGTTGTTCCCACTGTCAGTTCCAGGGGGAAGGGAATAAAGGATCTTTTTAACAAGATAATTGAAGTATACGAAGACAGGGAACCTGTAGTCAGGCATATTCATATTAATTATGGTCCCGAAATCGAAAACTCCATTCTTGCTATCCAGTCGAAAATAAAAACTGAAGAGAACAGGTTCTTTACAAATATTATTTCTGCCAGATACCTTGCAATTGAACTACTGGAAAATGACAGGGAGTTTTCAAAGACTATTGAAAGATGTGTTAACTCATCTGAAATAATCAGGACGGCAAAAGAAGAATATCGCAGACTGGAAAAACTATATTCCGATCCTGTGGAAACTGTTATCACAGATCTGAGGTACGGATTTATATCGGGTGCCTTGCAGGAGACACTAATGGTAAGTAAGGTGGAAAGGCTCAGGAAGACAAGGATAATTGATAATTATCTGACTAATAAATACCTGGGAATCCCAATCTTCATAGCTTTTATGTGGCTCACTTTCTATACGACATTTAAGCTTGGAGGGTATCCCAAGTACTGGATGGAGTTAGGAACCAGTCGTCTTGGTGAGCTTTTTACTAATATACTCCCTCCAGGTATTGTCAGGGACTTCTTTGTTGAAGCTATTATTGGTGGAGTGGGAGGTGTCATCGTATTTCTTCCGAACATTGTTATACTGTTCCTGTTCATCTCCTTCATGGAAGACACGGGTTACATGGCAAGGGCTGTGTTCATAATGGATAAGATAATGCATAAGATAGGGTTACATGGCAAATCGTTTATTCCCTTATTCATGGGGTTCGGTTGTAATGTACCTGCTATAATGGCTACAAGGATAATTGAAAGTCGCCGCGACCGTCTTATTACTATGCTTATCACGCCCTTTATGTCGTGCAGCGCACGGCTGCCTGTATATATTCTTTTTATAAGCGCATTTTTTGCCAGGAACCAGGGAACAGTACTGTTTCTGCTTTATATCCTTGGGATGATATTCGCCATTCTTTCTGCCTTATTGCTGAAGCATGCCTTTTTTAAAACGCCTGAGATTCCTTTTGTTATGGAACTTCCTCCTTACAGGGTACCCACCGTAAGAAGCGTTGTTAAGCATGTGACTTACCGGACCGGACTTTACTTCAGGAAGATAGGGGGTATCATTCTTGTGGCTTCAATAATTGTGTGGTTCCTGAGTAACTATCCAAGGAGCAATGCATCTGTGAATGACCTTAAGGGAGAGATCGTAAAAGTTGAGAATTCGGTGATACCTGAGCAACAAAAGGCAGAAATGATCGGTGATCTTAAGTCTGAGCAGCGAGTTGAGATTCAAAGGGAATCTTTTATGGGCATGATTGGCCGGGCAATAGAACCCGTGATGAAACCTCTTGGATTCGACTGGCGACTGAGTGTAAGTATTCTTTCAGGGGTGGCAGCAAAGGAGGTTGTAGTCAGTACTCTTGGGGTATTGTTTCAGGCGGATAACACCTCAGAAAATGCATCACTTGTAAAAAAAATACAGACACAGACTGATGCTTCGGGACACAGGCTCTTCTCACCTTTGATGGCTTTTTCATTCATGTTGTTTATTCTTACCTATTTTCCGTGTATCGGTGTAATATCGGCTATAAAAAGAGAATCGGGCAGCTGGAAATGGGCTGCATTAATAGTTATTTATACCACAACAGTAGCCTGGTTGCTGTCGTTTACTGTTTACCAGGTTGGGAGCCTGTTCGTTTAATATAATATCAGGAATAAGGTATCCCGCCCAAAGTTCCGCGGAAATATATTTAAGGATATTTTCGCTAACGCTTCCGGCGGGATACCAGGAGCAAACAAGGTAAAAAATTATAACATTGTTACCTGGTGTTATAATAGATATTAATAGCTACGTAATTTACCACGTTTTCGGCAAAATACATGTCGTGAAGTGATGTAACAAGTGATTTCAGTTCCGTAAGAGCCGGACCGATAAGATCACTGAGTCTGGCTGTTGTTCCGTCATCAAATGTCAACAGTATATCCCTTTTGCCACATATTGTACCGGTAGTGTCGGAATTGTCTGTAATCTTTGCACCTGCTGTCTTCTGGAGAATGCCGTCGAGATAAACCTGGATGGAATCGATTCCATACCCTCTCATTATATCGACATTTCCTATAGAAAGTTCATATACTCTTTCATGCTTGTG
>DATFLA010000339.1:0-11192 GCA_035268305.1 Bacteroidales bacterium
GGTCTTGCTTCAGCAAAAGCACAGAAACTGGAAATAGGGAAGTCAGTGGCTGATGAATTCGGAAAGGTTCTGGTCCAGGATCAAAAAGGAAGGACAAAGCCTCTCTTTACAATGAGTAACGATATCCTGCGTAAGGTAGCAAGAAAAAGTGATTACAAAGGTCTGTCATCCATGCAGGTCTTCCTGGGGATTTATCTCGATTTTAATCACTGGAAAGATGTTCCTCTTATCAGCGTTTCGAGCAGGGAGTTACAGAAAAAAATCGGGATAAAGGGTAAATATGCTTCCTTCTCCGACCTAGTCGACCTGAATGGCAACGGCAATTATAAGATATCAGCAGATGTCAACAGCGCATATTCCAAGGCTCCGGGCGACAGGAGCAAACTCGACAAGGAGGTGATGAAGGTGGACGAACGCCTTAACATCATATATATGATATATAAAGGTGATTTCCTTAAGCTCTTCCCTTTGAAGGACGGCACACATAACTGGGGATCGCCTGAAGATGCCCTTAAGCATGCAATAAGCAAGGAGGATTCATTATATCTTTCGAATATAATGCCCGTTCTTACCAATGCCCTGGAAACTAACAATATAGCTGATACACGCGAGGTAACACAGGCTATTTCACAATACCAGGAGAAATTTGCAGGGTATGAACTGCCGTCAGCTTTCAAAACAAAAGCCGAGTTGTTGTACTACAGGATGGGTATCTTTGAGAAGCTTTTCCCCTTCTATGCCACTGTGGGTCTTATTATGCTGATAAGCCTTATAACGATGGTTATCAGGGAAAAAAAGAAAAATACTCTCCTGGTTAAAATACTAAGCTGGTTGCTTTTCGGTGGATTCCTTTTCCATACTTTCGGGCTTGCATTACGCTGGTATATCGCCGGTCATTCACCAATGAGTAACGGTTATGAATCGATGATATTCATATCGTGGGTCACTTTACTGGCAGGATTTATCTTCAGCAGGAAGTCGGCATTTGCTTTATCGTCAACTGCTGTCCTTGGTTCTATGACTCTTATGGTTGCACACCTTAGTTTCATGGACCCCGAGATCACAAACCTTGTCCCGGTACTGAAATCATACTGGCTTACAATGCACGTTTCTGTAATTACCGGCAGTTATGGATTCCTTGGACTTGGGGCAATACTTGCCATTATTACCCTTATTCTCATGTCTCTGTCTAATAATAAGAACAGGGAAAGGATATCAGCTACAGTGGATGAACTGACAGTGATCAATTACAAGACTCTTACACTGGGACTCTATTTCCTTACCATAGGGACCTTTCTGGGAGCCGTTTGGGCCAATGAGTCATGGGGACGTTACTGGGGATGGGATCCCAAGGAGACATGGTCGCTGATTACAATAATTATTTACAGTCTTGTTATCCATTCACGGCTGATACCCCGGCTGAAAGATGTTTATTCCTTCAGTCTCTTGTCACTGTTCGCTTTTTCAACAGTGCTGATGACATACTTTGGGGTGAACTATTACCTGTCTGGAATGCATTCATATGCTGCCGGTGATCCGATCCCGGTACCTGCTTTTGTTTATATTACAATCTTTGTACTTGCAGCACTGGCAATAATAGCTTACTACAGGTATGCCGGCTGGAAAAATAAGGATAATGAACTAAACGAAAACACGAAATAGTATCCTGAAAAAAGAGACTCTTTAATAAAAAAATTAACCGCAGAGTTCAAAAAGAGAATGCACATAGATCGCAAAGATATGGATAGTAATTTCAGGACTTTGTTTATTTTGTGCTTACTCTGAGAACTTTGCGGTTAATTTTTAAGCTTTTAAATCAGCCTCTTCTGGGGTGGAAGATGGGGCTCGAACCCACGACCTTCGGAACCACAATCCGACGTTCTAACCGACTGAACTACATCCACCGTATCGGACTGCAAAATAAGGTCAAAAATTCTATTTCACAAAATTTTAATTTTATTTTCTCTAACAAGAGTCAATTACTATCTTTGGGCGGTTCATATAATAGTGAACCGGTAGCGGTAATTCTTTTAAAAGGAGATTGTTAGATGTGTGGAAGTTAATTATACCGGTCTGGCATTGAAAAAGATAAAACTTATAGACAACATTTCGGGGCTGCAGCTTTTTCATCTGATGAAGCCGGTTGTCTTTCTGATTATAAGCATTGTATATACAAAGACACATTATACAAGGGCACAGATAGGGCAGTGGGAAATGTTTATGTTCATAGGTGGTCTTGTTACTTTTTTCTGGGTTACAGGTATTATACAATCGCTGTTGCCCCTATATCACAGGAACAGGACATACAGGAAGCTGGGGGATAACCAGAGCGCTAAATCCCCTGAGATATTCAATGCTTTTCTTTTGCTCAGCTTCTTCAGTCTGCTTGTCTTTGTTATCGGACTGTCGATAAAAAGTAATTTTTCTGTTTTTCATCAATCCGGCAATGTCCCTTTTATAAATCTGCTCCTGGTGTATATTCTTTTCAGCAGTCCGGTATGCCTTATAGAATATATATACCTTCTAAATAACAGGGCATACCGTATTTTCCAGTATGGTGTTTATACCTACACTGCCCAGTTGTTATTCATCATAACACCATTGTTTTTACATAAGGATATTATCTGGTCTATTTATGGTTTGCTGGCAGTGACAGGTGTAAGGTGGATATGGCTTATCATTCTGCTCAGACGATATACCGAGATGAAGATCTCGTTTGAATTTATGAAGGAGCATCTGTACCTGGGTCTGCCTCTTATACTAACAACACTGATAAGCGGTTCAGCACAGTACACCGACGGAGTTATTGTATCTGCAGTGTTCCGCGACCCGGGTATGTTTGCATGGTTCCGTTATGGTGCCAAGGAATTTCCGCTTGTGCTTATGCTGGCCAACGGGCTTAGTGCAGCCATGCTGCCGGAATTCTCGACAAGACAAAGAATGAAGGAATCACTCGCCAAAATACGTGCAAAGTCAAAGAAACTTATGCATCTTCTCTTCCCTGCAGCTATGGTCATGATGTTGCTTTCGAGGTGGATATATCCAAGGATGTTCAATCCGCAGTTCCAGAGGAGTGCCGACATATTTCTTATTTATTCCCTTCTTATAATACCAAGGCTTATTTTCCCTCAGACAATACTTGTCGGACGAAAGAAGACACAGATAACCCTTATAGCTGCAGTGCTTGAGCTTGTAGTGAATATCCCTCTCAGTCTGTTGATGATAAAACTGAATTATAATATAGTGGGCGTGGCACTCTCTACCTTCGTCGTATACCTGATAGGCAAGGGTTTTCTTGTTGTTTATCTCTGGGTGAAGATGAAAATAAAGCCTTCGGATTATATCCCCGTGAGAGTATATATGTTGTATTCATTCCTTGTGACACTGTTATTCATCCTCATAGACCACAGGATAATTGATATACACTGATATGGTTTTTATCAGCGCATCGTATCGGGAAATGGCGACCCTGATCAGCCTGAAAGTTCCAAAAATGTGCTTATATTTGCATGAACGAGGATATTACTGATTACTAGATCAGTAATATGAAGTTCACCACAAATTACTGATCATGCGGGTAGTAGAAGTACTTTCAGAAAAAGATAAAAAGGAATTCAGGGATTTTCCCAAAGAATTATACAGGGGTGACCCTTGTTGGATATGCCAGCTTGACGAAGAGCTTGAGTCTGTTTTTGACAGTTCCAAAAATCCTACTTTCAATCATGGCCATGCTATAAGATGGATATTGAAGGACAATAATGAAAAGACAATCGGCAGAGTAGCTGCTTTCATAGATAAGATAAGATCTGATGCCAACAGCCAGCCCACAGGAGGTATAGGCTATTTTGAGGTTATCGACAGCAGGGTAGCCGCCTTTGCTCTTTTCGACACATCGCGGAACTGGCTGAAAAAGAAGGGCATGGAAGCAATGGATGGTCCTATAAATTTCGGGGAGAATGACAATAACTGGGGGCTCCTTGTTGAAGGATTTATGCAACAGGGATTTGGGATGCCCTACCATAAGAAGTATTACAGGGCTTTCTTTGAGGACTACGGGTTCAGAAATTATTTTGAGCAATACTCATATCACAGGGACGTAAGAAATGCAAACGGCGAAATAGTTATGTTTCCTGAAAGGATCATGAAAATAGCGGAGTGGCTTTCCAAACGGCAGGGTTATTCATTCCGTCATTTCGAATTCAGTAACAGGGAAAAATATATTAACGATATGGTGGAAATTTATAACTCCACCTGGTCTGTTTTCAAGGAGGACTTCACCCCACTCGATCCGGCTTTCCTCCAGGAATCGCTTAACAAGGCAAAAGTTATAATAGATGAGGAGATTATTTGGTTTGCCTATTTTAACGACAAGCCGATCTCCTTCTTCATCCTCTTTCCAGACCTTAACCAGATACTGAAACATTTCAGCGGACATATGAATGTATGGAATATGCTGCGTTTCGCCTATTTCAAGCTGACCCACAAAATGACAAGAATGAGAGCGGTTGTGGGAGGTGTTCATCCTGCTTATCAGAACAGTGGTGTGGAATCAGCAATCTTTTTTCATCTTTACCAGGTCTTTAAAAGAAAACCATGGTTCACTGAACTGGAATTATCTTGGGTGGGTGATTTTAATCCCAAGATGATAGCCATATATGAGGCCCTTGGAGCCAGCAAGGCAAAAACACATATTACATACCGTTATATGATAAATGATAAACTGCCTTTTGTAAGGTATAAGGATGAGATGGCAGCCTTACATGCCATAAAGAAGGAAAACAAATAAGCTGCTTATTAATTTATTTTTCTTTTTGTTATTTAAATAATGTTGATTACTTTTGCAAACCCTTATTGGGAGGAATTTTGTAAGAATATAAAGTATAAAACGACAGAGAAATGAAAAATGGGATTCATCCGGCTAATTACAGGTTTGTAGTATTTCAGGATATGTCAAACGGGCATGCATTTATTAGCAGATCAACAGCTCCATCAAAAGAAACGATTAAATGGGAAGATGGGAATGAATATCCTCTTATCAAGCTTGAGATATCCAATACTTCTCATCCTTTTTATACTGGTAAAATGAAGCTTGTCGACACTGCAGGAAGGGTTGATAAATTCATGAACCGTTATAAGGATCACGTAAATAAGAGAAAATAATTTTTTTTGATAATATGGTTCCGGGAGGGTTATGCTTCGGCATGACCCTCCCTTTTCTTTATGGCATAATCATTGCATTGTCCTCAATCAGGTCAATTGTAAAAATTATATGTAAATTTGGCATGCCTTATTATTAGGCAATTGAAGGGAATACTCCTTTGAATGCGCCACGATGGCCGGAAAAGGAATTATATAGGAGTAAAGGACAAATGGAAAAGAAATTCAGGAAAACAATCGGCGAATTATTAATTCCGGATATAATAGATGGAGACGGTGATATAATACCTATTATTGCTGATGGTGATGATGGTGAGCTTGAGGATATGGAGATACCCGACAGTATCCCCATCCTGTCATTAAGAAATACAGTATTGTTTCCGGGTGTGGTATTACCTATCTCAATAGGACGGCCTAAGTCCGTTCAGCTGATCAAGGATGCTTACAGGAATGACAAGATTGTGGGTACTGTAGCACAGAAGGACCCTGACACGGAGAACCCGGAGTTTAAGGATCTCCATACTGTGGGCACAATTGGCCAGATTGTTAAGCTTCTTGAAATGCCTGACGGATCCACTACGGCAATAATTCAGGGAAGGAAAAGGATGGTTCTTCAGTCACTTGTTTCTGATGATCCGTACTTTAATGCTACCGTGGAAACCATACCGGAGGTAAAACCTGATACCCTTAGCAAGGATTTTGATGCTATTGTGGGGTCACTGAAGGACCTGTCGCTCAAGATTATTAAGATCAATCCTAATATCAGTCCGGAAGCATCATTCGCTATTAAGAACATAGAAAACAATACATATCTTATTAATTTCATCTGCTCAAATACTGATATCAAGGTACAGGATAAGCAGAAGTTGCTTGAAATTGACAATATGCGCGACAGGGGCTTCACTCTCCTCGAATTTCTCGTTCAGGAGATACAGGTCCTGGAATTAAAGAATGAACTACAGTCTAAGGTGAAGAGCGATCTTGATCAGCAGCAAAGGGAGTTCCTCCTTCATCAGCAGATGAAAACTATTCAGAATGAGCTGGGTGGCAATCCTGCGGAGAAGGAGATAGAGGAGTACAGGAAGAAAGGTGAGGAGAAGAAGTGGACTGATGAGGTTAAAGCTGTATTTGACAAGGAGCTCGATAAACTTCACAGGCTTAATCCTGCAGCCGCTGAGTATTCTGTTCAGCTTAATTACATACAAACGCTTCTCGATCTTCCGTGGGGTGAATACACCAAGGATAATCTTGACCTTAAAAATGCACGCACTGTTCTCGATAATGATCATTTCGGGCTCGATGAGGTTAAGGAGAGGATACTGGAGCACCTTGCCGTTCTCAAGCTTAAGGGTGATCTTAAATCACCTATCCTGTGCCTTTACGGCCCTCCCGGGGTAGGAAAAACTTCACTCGGGAAATCAATAGCCAAGGCTCTCGACAGAAAGTATGTCAGAATGTCACTTGGCGGCCTTCACGATGAGGCGGAGATAAGAGGTCACAGGAAGACATATATTGGTGCCATGCCGGGCAGGATTATTCAGAACATAAAACGGGCAGCTTCATCCAATCCTGTTTTTATCCTTGATGAGATTGACAAGGTAGGGCAGGACTTCAGAGGTGATCCCTCATCTGCGCTTCTCGAAGTGCTTGATCCGGAACAAAACAGTACCTTCTTTGATAATTTTCTTGAGATGGAATATGATCTCTCGAAGATAATGTTCATCGCAACAGCAAATACTCTTTCAACAATAAGTCCTGCCCTGCGCGACAGGATGGAGATGATAGAGATCTCAGGCTACCTCGTTGAGGAAAAGGTCCAGATTGCAAAGACACATCTTTTCCCGAAGCAGCTTGAGAATCACGGGGTAAAAGCCGAACAGGTCATCCTCGATGATTCTGCCATGGAAATGATAATTGAGAAATATACAAGAGAATCGGGTGTAAGGGAGCTTGACAAGCGACTGGCAAAAATAGTAAGGGTGACAGCAAAAAACATAGCCTCGGGTTCTGATTATGAAAAACACCTTACAGGCGAAACTATTCTTGGGATACTTGGTCCGCCCAGGTACAACAGGGATATTTACTCCGGAAATGACCAGGCAGGTGTTGTAACCGGACTGGCCTGGACAGCTGCAGGAGGTGAAATATTGTTTGTGGAAACAAGCATAAGCAAGGGCTCGGGTAAACTCACACTAACGGGTAACCTGGGAGATGTGATGAAAGAGTCGGCAATAATAGCCCTTGAATACCTTAAGGCTAATGCTGATCTTCTCGAACTGCCTGATAATTTCTCCGAGAAATGGAATATTCATATCCATGTTCCGGAGGGCGCAATACCCAAAGACGGCCCATCGGCCGGTATTACAATGGCCACATCCATAGCATCGGCATTTACGCAGCGCAAAGTGAAGAAATACATTGCAATGACAGGTGAAATAACACTGAGGGGAAAAGTACTTCCGGTCGGAGGTATAAAGGAAAAAATTCTTGCTGCCAAGAGAGCTAGTATTAAGGAAATAATATTATCGGAGGAGAACAGGAAGGACGTTGAGGATATAAACGAGATATATATCAGGGGATTAAAATTTCTTTACGTAGAATCTATCATGGAAGTACTCGATCTTGCCCTTTTAAAACAGAAGGTCAAAAATCCTAAAAAAATATCATTCTAATGAAAAGAACAGCTGTGTTCCCCGGATCATTTGATCCCTTCACAATTGGCCATGAAGCTATAGTCAGAAGAGCTCTTGACCTTTTTGATAATATAATAATTGCAGTAGGGGCCAATGCTCTCAAGAAGAATTTTTATTCGCTGGAGACAAGGAAAGAGATTATAAAAAAAGTATTTAAGGATGAACCGCGTGTGAGGGTTGATCACTATGAAGGTCTTACTGTTGATTATTGCCGCAGGAACGAAGCTGGTTACCTGTTGAGAGGACTGCGTACTGCAGCCGATTTTGAATTCGAAAGAGCCATCGGCCAGGTAAACAGATCGCTTGATCCGGCAATTGAGTCGGTATTCCTGCTGACAGTCCCTGAACACAGTCATATCAACTCTACAATAGTGCGCGACATAATAAGGAGTGGAGGAGATGCCTCCAGGTTCCTTCCTTCTTCAATTAATATCGATGATTATAAAGGTCTTGATGAATAGCCTGCTTTTATCTCAGAATGGAGCTGTTTATTATATCCATCAGTGAGAGCCATGCATTACCTTTTATGGCATTTATCTCATCGGGGAAGAGCCAGTGTACCTTTGTGATACCCTCCTCAAGCTGTGGCTCGGTAACCATGTCTCCGGAATATTCCATCACGAACCAGTGTGTTTTCTTCAGGTATGATATTCCTTCCCAGCTGTATGTATGATAACTTGGCACCAGTTTCCTGATTATCCTGTGACCTTCAATACCGCATTCCTCGGTTACCTCGCGAAGAGCACATTTCTCCGGTTCCTCTCCCGGTTCAATATGTCCCTTGGGAAGATCCAGCCTGCCTTTCTTTTCAATGAACAGATACCTGCCGGATGAATGCTTAACAAGTCCTCCGGCTGCACCAACTTCTGTGAAATAGATCCGGAATATTTTCCAGAGGTGTGTTATATCGGTTCCATATATATTAATGGAATTAATGCTTTTATCTTCCTGGAAATCAGCTATCAGCTTATAAAGTTCAGCTGTGTCATAGAATTTATGGAATAAGCCGTATTTTTGTAACCTGTCAGGTTCAGGACTTATTGTTATGAATCTGTTCTCAAAATGAACTTTATAACTATCCATATGGAAAATTTTGCAAAAAAAACAGCTGAATATCTTTTACAAATTAAAGCAATAAAATTGCAACCGTCAAATCCTTTTACATGGGCTTCTGGATGGAAATCACCTATTTATTGCGATAACAGGAAGACCCTGTCATTTCCTGAGGTACGTACTTTCATAAGGGATTCCTTTGCAGGAATGATAAAAGAGTTATACCCTGATACAGAGCTTGTAGCAGGAGTGGCTACAGGAGCTATCGCCCATGGTGCTCTTGTAGCAGATAAACTGGGACTTCCATTTGTTTATGTACGATCGGGAGCCAAGGAACACGGGCTTGGAAACCAGATTGAGGGATATTTTACACCCGGACAAAAAACTGTTGTTATTGAGGATCTCATATCGACAGGTGGCAGTAGTCTTGGAGCTGTAAAAGCTCTGAGGGAGGCCGGCTGTGAAGTGCCCGGCATGCTGGCAATATTCACATATGGCTTCGGAAAGGCTGTGGATGCATTTGAGGCTGCAACTTGTAAGCTTGATACTCTTGGTAATTATCCGGAACTTATTGAAGCAGCATTGAGGACGGGTTATATTGGTCAGACAGAGGTAGATACTCTTAAAAAATGGAGGCTGGATCCCGCAAACTGGGGCTCAATAAACAATTATTATGAGTAACATGACTGTATTTGAAAGCAGGACAGGTAACCTTTCCTGCAGCCAGCGCGAGGTGTATACCTTTGTAAGCGATATCAGGAATTTTGAAAGATTTGCCCCGGAGAATACTATAAATGCCTGGAATGCTGAAAAAGAATCATGCAGTTTCAATGTTTCAATGATAGGGAAAGTGCAGGTTTCCATCAGTGATAAGCAGGAATTTTCACATATAGTTTTTAAGGGTACGGCGCTTTCTGACAATAATTTTACCCTTGACGTTAATATAGCCAGGTTAAATGATCAGAAGGCTGCTGTTAAGATAACCTTGCACGCTGAACTTAACCAGATGCTTAAGATGATTGCCTCAAAACCGATAAAACAGTTCCTCGATATTCTTATAGATGAGATGGAAAAATTCAAAGACTGGAATGACATTAAATGATAAAGTCTATTTCTTTGAAGGAGTAATTTACTGATACGCCCGGTTCTTTTTCTACATGCAGGAGACCTTCTGGACTGACAGATGTTATTCTGCCTGTGAATGTGCCTGTTATATCGCTGTACTTCGACCATTCCCTGAAGCGGTATAGTCTGGCTGTGTAATCGTTTCTGAGTTGCCTCGTGTCGCCTGAAAGAAGCTGCTTGTATCTCCTGTCAAGGTCTTCCAGTACATCATTCAGACATTTTTCAAGATCATAATCAATACCTGTAATCATTTTGAGTGAGACAGGGTTGGGAGCATCGCTAAGGAAAGTCATCTGGTTAATATTAAATCCGATGCCTGCCACCGAGTAATCTGTCATATTCTCCATTATTGTATTTTCGATCAGAATACCTGCAATTTTGTCATTCTTAACATAAATATCGTTGGGCCATTTGATTTTTGCAGGCTTCACAAACCTGTCGGCAAAATCGCATATCCCGAGAGAAATCATCATGGATAAAAGGAATTGTTTTTCGGCAGGAATTTCAGGTGGTCGTAATAAGATACTGAATAACAGATTTTTGCCTGTTTCGCTCTCCCATTTATTTCCCGATTGTCCCCGTCCGCCAGTCTGGAATAAAGTTGTTACAACAGTGCCATCACGGAGATCCTGCTGTTTTAAAAGAGAAGACATGTATGTATTTGATGATGTCAGTTCATCGACTGATATAATATTTGAGCCTATTATCATGGTTCATAATTTATTACAAAGACAGTAATTCTTTTTTAGAATTGTTTTTTCTTTGCAGGTAAAGTTGGCATTGAAATTGCAAAAGTAAGTTTAAGTAACAAAAAATACAGAGAAAAATGATACTTTTGCGACTTAATAACAAACTGATAAACATTGATGAAGAAAAAAACTGAAGGAGATGGCGTGCTCCTTGAAAGTATTTTGAAGGGAATTTTTGCAAAGAAGGGGATAAATGTTCTTAAAATAGACTTACGTTCGCTCGAAAACAGGATTACCGATTATTTTGTAATATGTCATGCTTCTTCAGGTACACAGGTGAGCGCAATCTGTGATTCAGTGGAGGATACGGTAAGGATGGAAACCGGTGAAAAACCATCGCATATTGAAGGACTGGATAACAGTTTCTGGGTTTTGCTTGATTACGGGAATGTTGTAGTGCATATATTTTTGGAAG
>DATFLA010000340.1:0-2148 GCA_035268305.1 Bacteroidales bacterium
AGACTCATCTGGAGGGTGTTTTTTTCGATCTGTTTGGAAGGGCGTTTAAAGCCATGTATTATGCAGATAACGGAAAGCCGGCAAAGATAATACCCGATTTGAGAACCATGTACAGGCACACAAAAGAAGGATTTGATTTAAAGGATCAATTCAACGAATTTTACTTCTCCACCGGTCTATATAATTACTATATTGAAGCATATCCGGAAGCTCATCCGGTTTATAAGCCTATCCTTTCATTTATGGAAGGAGGGGATAAAAAACTGGGGTTGATCCAGTTGAACTATGCCATCAATAATACCGTATTCCTGAAGGTGGAATCTATGCTGTTCATGTCAATAATACAGCTGAAATATGAAAAAGACCTGAATACGGCACTACTCTATGCAGAACGGCTGCACCGGGAGTATCCTCAAAATATATTTTATCATGGCCACCTGATGATCATTCTCCTTCACCAGCACCAATATGAGCGTGTCAGTAATGAAATTGAATTACTGAGTCATTATAATGACCGGTATACATCTTTGATCAGCTCTCTTGCAAAAGCTTTTCTGGCTGAAAAAGAGACAGGGGACTACAGCCTGGCCGAAAAATATTACCTGGAAACTATCAGGATTGCCGATTCATTCGGGCCATTCGCAGATATTTATAAAGCTATAGGATATATGGGGCTTTCCCGGTTGAATAAAGAGAGGGGACAATATGGTGATGCCAGAAGTTTTGAACGTAAAGCTTCAAATCTGACTGTATACAGCTTTATCCTTGACGAGTAGATGAATCACCTCATGTTATGAGCCAGACTCCCTTTGTACTTATAATCAATGAAGTTTTAGTCGCTTCAATCATCTTTAGGGCCTGGTATGCAAAAACAATTACAATAAGTGTTTCCAACAGTGACCCAAGGGATATATCCCTCCAGATAGTTGCGGGTATCTCCTGAAACTGACCTGCAGAAAGAAATAGTATTAACATTGCCAGAGAGAGTACAAAAGAACGGATCAACGACATATAGCCGGGTATCAATAACTCGTTATATTTCCTGCCGGCAATCGTAGCTACTGAAAAAAGCAATGCAGCCACTATTACATAAACAGCTCCGGGATCCTTGAACCCGGCCAATCCTCCATGGCGGTAATTAATTACGAATATTCCGATGAACAAGGAACCAGGTTAAATTCCAGATTACCCCCATGGAAAACCAGAATAATCCAAACTGGTTCATGGAAAGATAGTTCAGTACAGGCTTACTGAATACAAATGATGCGGCCAGTGCCAGCGATGCACCCAAAGCAAATAGACATCCAGTTGATTGGTGCCTTTTCATTTCTTATATTCAACCATTATAAATCCTGTAAAAATATCCAAAACAGGGGACATCCATGAAATTTCGAAGCCCTTTAAAAAAACCGGATGTAGAAACACTGATATATGATCACGGATATGATCTTATCCTGGAGCTTGATTTCAATGACATGATTCCATTTGTGCTGAAGAGTATTAAGAGAAAAAGCGCTCTATCCATCATCTATGCAGGTATCAATCTTGCATTGCTCTTGTTTATTGCCTTCTACCTGATTAACGGGATAAAATCTGTCAGTTTGGCATGGGGACCGGTCCTGAGACAGATTCTAACCGGCATTTTTGCAGGAACCATACTGATTATACCCATACATGAGCTTCTGCATGGACTGGTTTATCGTATACTGGGGGCAAAAAAAATCAGGTTCGGTACCGACCTGCAACAGTTCATATTTTTTGTTACCGCTGACAGGTTCCCGGTTTCAGGAAGAGAAATTATTTATCTGGCCCTTACCCCATTTACGGCAATAAATATCATCACCATTTTTATTATTGTGACCTGGTTCCCTCATTTGATGCTCTTTTCATTATTCTTGCTCCTCAGCCATAATATGATGTGTATTGGTGACTTCGCAATGGTCAACTATGTGATGCAGGGAAATAAGAGGATTTACAATTATGATGTTGTCGACGAAAGGAAGAGCTATTTCTACAGAGTACTATTCTGATAACTTATCAAGCAAATATCTGGCTTTTTTAGCCTTTTTTGCACTGATGGTAAAACCTGAATCGATCTCAAAGGCTTTCAGATAACTTTCGTAAGCCTTTTCGTACTGCTCTGTGTTC
>DATFLA010000341.1:0-4031 GCA_035268305.1 Bacteroidales bacterium
ACATACCAGGATCAGCCTCCCCTCCTGATATGTCGTTGATCATAGCCGCCCCGTACTTTTCAACTGCTTCCCTTGCCACCTCAGCCCTGAAGGTATCTACCGAGATAATAGTTCCGGGCAGCTCATTTACTACAAGCCTGATAGCTTTAAATACCCTTCTCCCCTCCTCGGCTGCTGATACATCATCTGCACCCGGCCGGGAAGAATAACCCCCTATATCAACAATATCGGCTCCTTCCTCAACCATCTTTTGTGCGGCTCCGATAATTTCAGCTTCACCTGCATACCTGCTCCCGCTGTAAAAAGAATCGGGAGTAACATTTAATATCCCCATAACACGCGGGATACCGAGATCAAGAAGTCTGCCACCGGCATTAATAAAACGGTTTTTCCTGTTCATTTATTCATTCTTACATGCCGAATTTAAGAAATAATTAAAAACATCACGACTTTTCAACTAAACAAGGTTTACATTTTCAACTTTCACATGCGGTTATTACATTTGTAGTGAAAGAAACCAGAAATAAAAATGAAGCTTTTTGTCATTGAGGGAGTCGACGGGGCCGGCAAATCCACACAGATCAGAATGTTAAGTGACTTCTTCACAGAGAAAGGGTATAATTGTGAATACCTGCATTTTCCCAGGACCAGTGCCCCTTACTTTGGCGAACTCATTGCGCGGTTTCTGAGAGGAGAGTTCGGTACGCTGAACGAAGTCAATCCATATCTCGTTGCCATGCTCTATGCAGGCGACAGGAAAGATGCAGCCACGGAAATAAAGAACTGGCTCGAATCAGGAAAGGTGGTGCTCCTTGACAGGTACACATATTCAAATATCGCATACCAGTGTGCCAAGCTGAAAAGCAGTGAGGCTCGCAATGAATTAATGAAATGGATACTTGCCCTTGAGTTTGATCATTTTGCAATTCCGAAACCTGATCTCAATATATTTCTGGATGTTCCTTTTTCCTTTACGGAAAAAAAACTTTCTGATACACGTACAGGCGACGACAGAAACTATCTCAACGGGAACCGTGATATTCATGAAGAAGATCTTGCTTTCCAAAAGACGGTAAGGGATATATATTTCAATGTAGCCACTACCGACAATCGCCTTGCAATGGTTAACTGCAGCAACAATAACGGGAAAATACTACCCCCCGGGGAGATATTTTCTATAATTCTTAAATTACTAACAGAGAGAAAGCTTATATAAAATGAAGACCATAAGACTGTTAAGCAGAATAATAACCGGACTTGTTTTTATGTTCTCAGGGGTGGTAAAAGCTATTGATCCGCTGGGATCAGCATATAAATTCCATGACTATTTCCAGGCTTTCAATCTCGGTTTTCTTAACAGCCTGACTCTTTTTCTTGCAATACTCCTGTGTACAGCTGAGTTTATTGCCGGTTTTTCAGTTCTTACGGGTATAAGGCAAAGAACCGGAATCACAGTTGTTCTGATCCTTATGATAATTTTTACACCTGTTACCCTTGTTCTGGCAATATCCAATCCGGTTACCGATTGCGGATGTTTCGGCGATGCGATACACCTTACAAACTGGCAGACATTCCTGAAAAATGTTATCCTTATATCGCTGGCAATTATACTTGTTACAGGAAGGCGTAAAATGAAGAATATCTTCAGGCCGGTAACAGAATGGCTTATAACAGCGGGTGTCATGGTGATATTTGTCTTTTTTTCATTCTATAACCTTAGATACCTGCCCGTATTAGATTTCCTGCCATATAAAACAGGTGTCAGGATAGCAGACGAAATGGTAATACCCAAAGGAGCAGAACCTGATCAGTACAAAACAACATTCATCTATGAGAAAGACGGGGTCAGAAAAGAATTCGACCTTAATAACTACCCGGCTGACGACACTACATGGAAATTCATCGACCAGAAGTCAATTCTTGTAAAGAAAGGATACCAGCCACCTATCCATGATTTCCTGATCACATCACCCGATGGTTATGACCTTACCCGGGAAATTTTAAATTACCCCGGATATACATTACTCATGGTGTCGAAGAAACTGCAGGAGGCTGACATGACACACCTTGAAGATGGCTTCAGTCTTGGAAGGGAATGTATGGCTGCAGGACTTGAATTTTATATACTCACAGCATCGGTAAGCGGAGAAGTGAATAAATTCAACAACGGACTGACCTTCTGTTCTGTTGATGAAACAACACTAAAGACAATGGTCAGAGCCAACCCTGGCTATATCCTGCTTAAAAACGGGATAATAGAAGGGAAATGGTCCTGGGCTAATGTTCCTGATAAAAGCTGGTTCATTAATAAGGCCGGTGAAGACTCAGAAGAAGGTGAAAAAACAGACTTATGAAAATTCATTACTTAAATATTAATACACTTAAAACATTTTTATATGAGAAAGAAGATTGTAGCCGGAAACTGGAAAATGAACATGGATCTGCAGGAAGGTCTCAGATTTGCAGAATCGCTTGAAAATTATTTCAGTACAAATCCCCCGGCAGTTGCTGAGGTCATCATCTGTACTCCTTTTATTCACCTTGCAGGTATAGGTGAAATCGTTAAAAGCGGTAAAGTAGCACTTGGAGCACAGAACTGTGCTTCTGAAACGGCAGGCGCATATACCGGTGAAGTATCTCCCGCTATGGTAAAAAGTACAGGAGCCGAATATGTTATACTTGGTCATTCTGAGAGAAGAAGCTATTATAACGAAGATGACAGTCTTCTCAACAGAAAAACAAACCTTGCACTTGACAACGGACTAAAAGTTATCTTTTGCTGCGGAGAAGTTAAAAGTGAAAGGGAGGAAAAAAAGCATTTCCAGGTTGTTAAAAAGCAGCTTGAGGATGGTCTATTCAGTCTCAGTGAAGAGCAGATGAAGAATATTGTTATAGCTTATGAACCTGTATGGGCAATTGGGACCGGGTTGACAGCTACACCGGATCAGGCGCAGGAAATGCATAAGTATATCAGGGATCTTGTTAAAGAAAAATACGGTCACGAATGTGCTGAGGATATGACAATACTCTATGGCGGAAGCTGTAAACCATCCAATGCAGCCGAGATATTTTCAAAACCGGATGTTGACGGTGGCCTTATAGGTGGTGCTTCACTTAAAAAAGATGATTTTGCTGCTATAGCAGAAGCCTTTTAAATGCCGGCAGGCCTTGTATTTTTATGCAGACTGTTGTAATACAATTACATCAGGTCATTCTGACTGGAAGTGGAAATTTGTAATTAAGTATACTTTATGTTGCGAAAACTTATCTTACTTATTGTTACAGCATTGCTGATATCCACTTCCCTGTTCAGTCAGATCAGGTCTGCTTTTTCCGGCGACCCTTCAAAATATATTGATGAACTGAAGGAATTCATGGGGCCCAACCTGAAAGACAACCAGCTTGAAGTTTTACATTCTTTTATAACAAAATGGGACAGCACAGCTTTCAATAAAGAGAGCAAAAACATGATAATGGACATTTCCAGCCAGCTTTCAACAAGGAACCTCAGGCCCGTACCACATTTTTTTGATTTCTTACTCACAATCAACAAATTTACAGATAATAACAAAGATGCTGCTTCATTTAAATACTGGCTTTCCGGTGTAAGTGAACTTGCTTTCAATCCCGGTTTCACAAACAACCAGATTGACATGTTTATCAGGACCACATCTTCTGTTCTCAGCGATAATATTTTATATGAATCGGGAGTTGTCAGATGGAAAGTAAAGAACGTAACACCTGTCTTCGGGTATGATACACTTTTTTATATCTCAGTTGACAGGGGTACATTATCATGTTATTCACAGAAAGACAGTACTGAAATATACAATGCATCAGGAAAGTATTATCCCGAGTTACAGTTATTCAGGGGAAAAACAGGCAGGGTGACCTGGGAAAAGGCGGGTTATCCGGCAGGCGATCTATATGCTGAAATTAAAGACTACAGTATTAATACACTGAAGAATTCATTTTCAGCCGATTCGGCCAGCCTGACTGCAAAAGCATACTTCAGGAATCCTGTTTCAGGT
>DATFLA010000342.1:0-3595 GCA_035268305.1 Bacteroidales bacterium
GATGATAATATTCTGGAGCTGTATGGCGGTTATTTCCCCGGAGTTCCTGTACTTACTGTTAAACCCGGGGAGGACAGCAAGACGCTGACTGTTATTGAGAGACTGGCTGGCAAGATGCTCGATAAAGGTATTGATCGTTCCGGATTCCTCGTTGCCATAGGTGGTGGTGTGGTCTGTGATATAGGGGGTTTCCTTGCTTCCATCTATATGAGGGGTATACGCTGCGGTTACGTTTCAACAAGTCTTCTCTCACAGGTGGATGCCAGTACCGGTGGGAAAAATGGTGTTGATCTAGGGGGTACAAAGAATATACTGGGTATTATCAGGCAACCGGAATTTGTTATTTGCGACCAGTCTATGCTATTGACACTGCCTGAGGAAGAATACCTTTCCGGACTTTCTGAACTTATAAAAACTGCAATTATAGGTGATAAGGAGTTGTTCGGGATTATCGAGTCGGGTCATGACCTTATCATGAAAAGGGATATTGGCCTCCTTACTGATCTTGTTACCCGTTCTGTTAAATTCAAGGCTTCTGTTGTGATGGAAGATGAAAGAGAGGCAGGCCTTCGTCGCATACTCAATTTTGGTCACACCTTTGGTCATGCCATTGAGATGCAGACATCCTTCAGACATGGTTATGCTGTTGCCTCAGGAATGGAGCTGGCTGCCTGGTTTTCGCTTATAAAAGGCTTTATTAATGAATATGAGAAAGAACGTATTACAGGTATGCTGGAGGCATTTGAGCTTTTAAATAATTATAATATAGATGCCGGCACTATTGAACATCTTATTTCACAGGACAAAAAGAAAACAGGAAAGGATATACATTTTGTTTTTGTCTCAGGCATAGGGAAGGCTGTTGTGGAAAAGGTTCCTGTAGATGAGCTTGTAGGTTTCTATACGATGTACAGAGAAAAAAAAATTAAGTTATGAATACATTTGGTGTTATTTTCAGGGTTTCACTCTTCGGTGAATCGCATGGTCCTGCAATAGGGGTCGTAATTGATGGTTGTCCACCTGGTATAGCCATTGAACCTGAAGAATTCCTGCCTGATCTGAGACGCAGGCAGAGCGGTAGCCCGGGTACAACAAAAAGAAGGGAACCCGATTTACCTGAGATTATAAGCGGGATTCATAATGGCAGAACAACGGGTGCCCCTATAACAATTATCACAAGGAACAGCGATAAGATCTCTTCCGATTATGATGATTTTAAAAGTGTTCCGCGTCCGGGGCATGCTGATTTTGTTTCGGGTGTAAAATATGCCGGTTTTGCTGATATGCGGGGTAGTGGGCATTTCTCGGGCAGGATAACATGGGGACTTGTTGCCGCAGGTGTTATTGCCAAAAAGGTAACTGCCGGTTCTGAAATTTCAGCCAGGCTTATATCGGCCGGAGGCTCTGCAGACATTGAGAAAGCCGTCAGTGAGGCTTTGGCACTGAATGATTCCATAGGAGGGATAATAGAATGCAGGGTAAAAACACCCCGTGTGGCTTTGGGAGAACCTTTCTTTTATTCCTTTGAATCAGCCATCAGTCATATTGCATTTTCCATACCAGCGATAAAAGGCATAGAGTTTGGAACCGGTTTTGCGGCTGCTGCAATGAAAGGTTCTGAGCATAATGATTCATTTGTTAACGGGCAGGGAACAACTGAATCCAATAATGCCGGAGGAATAAACGGGGGGATATCAAACGGCAATGAGATTGTATTCAGGGTGGCTGTTAAGCCTACATCATCGACGGGTGTTGACCAGCAGACATATAATTTCAGGGAGGAAAAAATGACTACACTGAAGGTTATGGGAAGACATGACACATGTATTGCACTGAGAATGCCTGTTATCGTTGAAGCAGCTACAGCTGCTGTTATGGCTGACCTTATGCTTATCGACAGGGGGATATACGGACTAAGGTAAGATGAATTAAGTGACTTTTTTAGTTTAAAGGTTTTATTTCAAGCTCTTTTGTCCTGGAGTTTATTATTAAAGCCTTTTGTGTATTTCTTGTTATCCTGAAGCGGTTGTCAATCCTGTCGCCTACAATCCAGACAATGGACCCGTTACATTCAAGGATCATTTTGTTTTCCTTGTCAATAATGGAATACTTGTTGTCGATAAAATAATCACTCAGTTTTTTCTTCTGCTTCATCCCGAGAGGAATGAAATAGTCGCCCGCTTTCCATTTCCTTATAATAAGAGGAAATGTAATCCTTGACGCATCAAGACAGGCAACAGAAGGGTCGGAGGGTATCTCAAAAGTATCTGTTATATCAGAAAATGAAGCAGATACAATGCCCGGTATGCCTTGTAAATCATCAATCGTTTCAATAACTGCTGGCTCATCATCATTTTTCTGTTCCGTAGATACTATGAGCTCATTCCTGTTCTTAAGAATACGGTGCGAATCGGTGAATAACTGAGCGCCCGTATTACTCCTTATCACATTTATAAGATCATTTATCTGAACGCTGGTAACACCGAAGTTCCTGAAGAGTTCAAATATAACAGCCCTGTTATCAAGGTGTTTCCTGAGTGAGTATATATTGAAAGAGATATTGTCTCCTTTTTGTTCACTTATCTTACTGCTTAGTTTTGTGATATATTCATTTACAATGAGATTAATATCGCTGAACCTGTCGGCAGTTTCATTAAGGGTCGATTCGATGGATGGGTTTATCTCTTTTAAAACAGGTATTACCTTATGCCTAATCTTATTCCTTGTATATTTTGTATCGGCATTGGACCTGTCTTCGCGATAACTTATCCTGTTGATATTGCAGTATTCTGTTATCCTTTCTCTTGTTGCAAACAGGAGGGGTCTTATAATATAATTGTTTTTATTCCTTATGCCTGCAAGTCCTGCCAGGCCGGTACCCCTTGTAAGGTTTATTATGAGAGTTTCAATGTTATCGTTCAGGTTGTGGGCTACGGCTATCAGGTCATACCTGTTCTCAGATCTTATCTTTTCGAACCATTCGTATCTTAACTCCCTGGCTGCCATTTGAATGGACATGCCTTTTGAAGCAGCATACTTTTTAGTATCGAACTTTTTGGTAAAAAAAGGCATATTATTATTACGTGCAAATTCCGCTACAAGATTTTCATCCATGTCCGATTCTCCGGCCCTTAGCGAAAAATTGCAGTGAGCTATCCCGGTCTCATAGCCTGAAGAGAGGAACAGATGTGTCATTACCATTGAGTCTATGCCACCGCTTACTGCAAGGAGTATCCGGTTGGTATCTTCAGCCAGGTTGTTATCCCGGATATATTTCTTAAAATCATCTGTCATCTGCTGGGGATTATTCTCTGCAAAAATAGAAAAAGCATTTTGTTATACCGGCCTGGTGCATGGCTATTTTGTTCTTTACCTGTAGGGTAATACAGTTGGTGGTCCGGGATCGAAATTACTGGCATGGAGCAATTGTTCGCCTGAAACAGTGAAATGATTTACTTGTGAGTATGGAGGTATATTCGGGAAGAATGATAGCCGCACCTGTAATGTATTAAATATCAGGTTATCGTTTCTTATACGTACACCCACTCCGACACTCGATAGGGTGCTGCCCGGGAATCCGGTATATGGATTCCCC
>DATFLA010000343.1:0-3274 GCA_035268305.1 Bacteroidales bacterium
CTTCATAGTCCTTTCGGTCGTGGTATTCAATTATCTCCAGCGCCTCGTGGAAATCTTCAATATTAAGCCGGTTAATTTTCAGGAAGTGAGTACACATTTCCCTGCTATGCTTTCCATGGCGGGGTCCTGAATCAACTATCATTCCAATATCGTGAAGGTATGCAGCTACAATCAGGTTGTCAAAAAAGAGATCCTTAAAGGGATGTCCTCTTTTACGAAGAGTGACTGTTATCTCTTTACAGTATTCCCATACACGCCTGTGATGTTCCAGTCCGTGTGATGGCAGACTCCTTTCATCGAATTCTGATACGAAATAATCTTCCAATACCTGTTTCAGACGATATTCTGAAGATTCTATTTGACTATTAAAACTCATATATCAAAAAAAGCAAAAGACCATGCCTTTTGCTTTTGAACAGGAAGGCAGGTTGAATAATTAATAGTTAATCATTTTCCTGGCAATGTCAAGTATAGTTGTGTCATCAAATGTTACTATTCCACCGTCCGGACCCTGTTCAAAATGGATTCCTACGCTCTGGCCCTTGTCAAAGTTTGTCCCTCCAAAGTAGTTTCTTACGGTCTCCTCATTCAGATCGAGCTTTTCCGCAATTACCTTCATACTACCGGAGGGTAACATGTCTTTAATTTTACGGAGTTCATTGAAAGTGATCGTTTTGTCCATCTCGTTAAAATTTTTTGGTTTATATTTTTCGTTAAAGTATCATCTGATTCCAAAGTTAATCATAAAATAAATATGATGTTTACTAAAGGGTGATTAATGTAAAAAAAGTACTTTATGTACTTCGGATATCTAGACCTGTTCCTATATTGAAAAAACCAAAGGTTTGTATTCGGTGAACGCATCTGTTTTTTATTATAGCTACTCCTAAGATGTGCCCCGGTAGAAATATTTTCGGTTCTTTTTAAGGTGACAAATATGAGATCCAGTCAGAACAGTGAAAACTGCCTGAATGTAGATTTGTATATAGGTAATTGCAATGATTAATCTGTATTTCGTTCCCCACGTGACTGATAACAAATATATTCACATGTTTTCTATACTATTAGAACTATTCAGTCTCTAAATACTCCTAACACTAAATTCTCTCAAATTTAAATGCTCCAAGCACTCTTAGTACTTCAATTACTCCCTGCTTCCCTCTCTGTATCCCTTATTATATATACTTCAAAATCTCCAAGTGGTTTGAAACCGAATTTTTTGTACAGGTTAACCGCCCTGATGTTTGTATTATGTACTTCAAGCTTTACCTGGTGTCCTTTTTCTTTTACGAATGCAAGTGAATCTTTAAGGAGTATTTTAGAAAGGCCTTTCCCCTGGTATTCGGGAAGTATGCCGAAATGATGCAGTAAAATTCTCCTGCCGTCAAAGGTCATCCAGGAAGTACCAACGATAATGCCTGCTATTATGTCTTCAAGAACAAGGAGTGCACCTCCCATCTTTATACTGTTTTCGACAATTGTTTCATCATCTCCTCTTACCGGGTCTCCCATGCCTGTCCTGATCCATAAATCGGATATGGCAATGAAATCACCATGCCTGTAATGTCTTGTCTTAAGATTGTCAGATGTTATTTCATGAATCATTGTACCGGTGATCTGAATATTAATTTACATTTCTTTCAGAAGATCGAGAAACAGGGCAAGGGCTTTTTTCTTTTCATCATCAAATTTAAAATCAATATTGAACGAGAGGTAATTCTTCAGATCCTCGCCTGTTATAGTGCCCGTATTACCAAAATAGTCGGCTACAGCTGGGATGTCGCTTACTCCCGTAAAAAGAGCTTCGTTGAAATCATTGATGAATTCAATGTCCAGCGGTTTGTTCGCAGTCCAGCAGGCAAAAACGAAAGGCATACCTGTAAACTCTTTCCATGCAGAGGCAAGGTCAATTTTATACCTGTAGCTTTTCTCAAGTTCAAAGCATTGATCACCGATTAACACTACTGCTTCTTTTAGTCCTATATTTCTGAAATCAAATCCTTTTGAAGTGTTTCCCCATTTGAATTCTTTTTTCCAGCTGTTTCTGGCAAGAACTTTAGTGAGGTTTACCGAAGTACGGGAACGGTAATCGAGATAAATAGTTTCTATTTCATCAAACACACAGTTACTGAGTAACATAACTGTCCGAACATCTCCGTTTGCGCCGATGCAATAGTCACTTATAATATGATATTCCGGAAGCATTGGTATAGCTGCCACCGGTATGAGTCCGACATCCGCTCTCCCGTCAATTAGTTTTTTTGCGCAATCGGCCGGATGATCAGTTTCAAGTATTACTTTCTTATCAAACCCGCTTTTAACAAGTCCATATATAAACGGATATGTATTTGCATATTTAACTGCTGAAATTCTTATTTTATCCATACCTTTTTTTTACAACGTCTAAAAGTACTACATTTGTGCATATCCGAATAACAACTGAAAACACAATATGATAAAAAAATGGAATTAAATTCTTTAACTGCCATTTCACCACTGGATGGAAGATACAGACAAAAAGTGAAAGAACTTGACCTGTACTTCTCGGAATTTGGTCTTATCAGGTATCGCCTTATGATAGAGGTGGAATATTTTATTGCATTGTGTGAGATACCGCTTCCACAACTTACGGATTTTAAGAAGGAGAATTATAATTCTCTCAGATCAATATATGAAGACTTCAATATTGAAGATGCAGAAAAGATTAAGGAGAAGGAAAAAGTAACAAATCATGATATCAAAGCTGTTGAATATTTCCTCAAAGAGAGGTTTTTTCAATCAGGATGGGGGAAATGGAGTGAGTTCATACATTTTGGACTTACATCGCAGGACATTAACAATACAGCTGTCCCCCTGTCGGTAAAAGATGCGATGGTAAATGTTTATTTTCCTTTGCTTTATGAGCTGAGAGAAAAGCTTGCCACTTATGCCGATGAGTGGAAAGATATTCCCATGCTGGCCAGGACACACGGGCAGCCGGCATCACCCACCAGGCTGGGGAAGGAGATTGAGGTGTTTATAGCAAGGCTCGACGGCCAGATAAAATACTTTGGCCAGATACCCTATTCTGCCAAATTCGGAGGTGCTACAGGAAATTTTAATGCCCATAAGGTGGCATATCCCGGTATTAACTGGATAGAATTTGCAGATAACTTTGTAAATGATGAACTCGGACTTCAGAGATCCTTCCCAACCACACAGATAGAGCATTACGATAACCTTGCCGCCCTTTTCGATAATATGAGAAGGATAAATACTATCTTGCTTGATCTTG
>DATFLA010000344.1:0-7900 GCA_035268305.1 Bacteroidales bacterium
TTGTAATTGCAGTGTTTTTTAAAAATACTCTTCTTGTTGTAGTCATTTGGTGTTAATTTTAATATAGTAAGTCAGTTAATATGATAAGATATGAAATTTTTCAAAACGATTTTGCCCATCCCCCCGGATTATAATCTGATAAAAATAAACATTTATTTAGTTAAATGATTGATAAAATAAATAAGATTAACCTTCAAAATAAAAGTTATTTATACAGAAAACGAAAACAGAAGGTTTAAAAAATGTTAATCTTCCCTGAATTCTGCATATTTATTAACCTGAATACAGTCTGTCTCAAAAGAATCCTCCTCTAAAATTTTATCACTAAATCTCCCTGGGGAGACTTGTTTAACAAAAGATATTAATACCTCTTTAGAGTGCGGAGGATAAAAATACCATCTGTTAAGACGACCTGTTGTTTTTATTCCTTAACGGAGAACCTGTATATCGTTGTTGTTTTATAAGTATCACCTGGGTAAAGAACCGTTGATGGGAAATCCGGATGGTTTGGACTATCAGGATAATGCCCCGATTCAAGACACATTCCGGTTCTGTATTTGTATACAATGCCGCCGTGTCCCTTCTGTGAACCGTCGAGGAAGTTACCTGTATATAGCTGCATACCAGGCTGATCAGTAAGCACTTCCAGCATACGTCCGCTAACAGGGTCATATAGTGTTACATCAACATCTTCCTTATTATCAAGTACAAAATTATGATCATATCCCCTGCCTAGTACCAGTTGTTTATAATCTTCCCCTATTCTTTCTCCGATAGTATGTGGTGTTGTAAAGTCGAATGGCGTTCCTGCCACGGGTCTGATCTCACCCGTAGGAATCATAACCGAATCAACAGGGGTAAAAGCTGAGGCTCTGAGAGTAAGAACATGATCGAGAATATCACCGTTGCCTACTCCATGCAGGTTGAAATATGCATGATTGGTAAGATTTATAACTGTTTCTTGATCCGTTGTGGCAGTATAGTCCATTTTTATTTCATTATTATCTGTCCAGGTATAAAGTACTGAAGCATGCACCGTACCCGGAAAGCCTTCTTCCATATCAGGACTTATATAGCTGAATTTCACAGCAGGATATTTACTGTCTTTTATAATTTCGGCATCCCACACAACACTGTGCCATCCCAGAGGTCCTCCATGAAGAGTATTGGGACCGTCATTCTTAGGTGTATGGTACACAATACCATTGAGAGTAAAAGTCCCGTTAGCTATTCTGTTGGCATATCTGCCTACAGTAGAGCCGAATGACATATCTCCTTTCTCTGTTTCTTCAAATGTATCATAACCAAATGTGATGTTCTCCTTTTTGCCATTCCGGTCAGGTACTTCAATCCAGTTTATCTTGGCACCATAATTTGTTAACTTGACAACATTACCTTCTTTATTTGTAAGAGTAAATAGGTAAACCTCTTTCCCGTCGTGAGACCCGAATACTTCCTTCGTAACCATATCCTTGTTTTTTACTGATTGATTGCAGGCTGTAAATATCAAAGCCGTTACAACCAGGGTTAATGATAATAATAGTGTTTTTTTCATCCGTTTTTATTTTATATTCATTGAAATTTCATGGTTAATTAATTTTTTCACTTTATCATCTGGATTCTCTCATTAAAGCATCAAGTGCACCGGCAAGATAAGCTGCAGGAGCGTTCCAGTTAATTGCAATCTCATTTGATGCATAAGAGCATACAGTATCGGTATATGATTCATCAGGTATCTTTGATGGATATGTTTTGCATCCGTCCTGTTGTCCCGGATTGGGACCACCTACAAGCAAGCCCGGAACCGGATCTTCAACATCATCTGCTTCAGACGGCCTGTGGTGAGGATGCATCGGAGTGATAGTACCAAAACCTGTCACAAAGCTATAGCCTGTGGCATTGCGTCCCATGATATAATCGAGGGTACCAAGTGCCAGGTCAGCGTACTTCTTATCACCTGTAAGCCTGTATGCCTTGATTAGGAGAACGCCTTCGTTGGCAGCAACCGAGTTACTGCCCCAAACAAAGTCGTGGGGTGATTTTCCCATAACTGACCTGTATGGCATCCTGTTAATACCATCGGCCAGGCCATTGGCATCTTTCATGATCCTTTCTTTTATTATTTTATAATCACTTGCTGGTTTACCCGACATCATGTCAGAATGTCCTGCGAGGGTATAATATCCCAGTAAACGCACATCACCCCATGAGGGAAGAGGCATCTTATCATCAGGTAAAATATTCACTGCATTGTAATAACTCACATCACCTGTTGTTATGTACAGTTCAGATGCAGCCCATATAAATTCGTCGCTAAAATCATTATCTCCGTAAGCACCTGTCGTTACTTCCGGTTTGAATTCCTTATTCATTTTATTCTGGTCATAACTGACATCGGGATTCTTCTCGGCCCATCGCCATGCTCTTTTAGCCGCTGCAATGCATGAATCGGACAAACCAGGAAGTTCATGTGGAAATTGCTTAAAAATTCTTCCTGCCTGTGCCATTACTGCCGCAAAATCGAGTGTAGCCGGTGTACTAACCGGCACCACATATCTTTTTGCTGTGTCTTTGTCAGGCATAACAAAATCGGAGAATGCAGCAGTAGTAACCTTATTATACACTCCTCCACCTTTAGGATCCTGCATTGTAAACATCCACCGCAGGTTCCATAAAATTTCATTCAGCAGATCAGGAACATTATCACGGCTCTCCGGGATATTAAGTGAAAGGGTATCACAATATGACGGAAAGTCTTCATACAGAGACAGCAATGTTCCCATTGTAATTCCGCTGTTAACAATGTACTTGTTATAATCGCCTGCATCATACCAGCCACGGGGACAGGAGATAACAGTACCGGCCGGTCGTCCGGGCAGTGCTGCTGCCGGATGAACTATAACAGCAGTATCAGGGTGACCTTCTGGGCGACTCCATTTGCCTGCGTATTCAGGGAGCAAAGGTATAGACATCCTCTGGAAATAGTAACCTTTTATCAGTCCCTTTGTAAGACCGGTAAAGATTCCGTTGCCAATCCTGAATTCATATGATTCGCCCTTCCCTGGTATAGAAAGTCGGTAACTGCCCGGTGTCTGAAATGCTGAAAAATCAGCCATCATGGTTTCATTCGGTGAATATTCAGACTTAAGAGGTCCGGTTAATTCCGAAGTAAATACCTTTTTGCCGGTTGCTGCGTCAACGATACTGAACGATGATGCATCTTTATCAGTAACAGCTGCAAATTTCGGTGCACCGGGATAATATCCCAGCTGATCAATACGTATCGAACCTGAATAATCCTGTGTTGTATTTTCGTCCGTACAATTGTATAAAAACAATGGTAACAGAGCAAAGACAAAGGATACAATCCAATACGAAGTTTGTACCTTATTAGTTTTCATTATAATATGTGAATTAATATTTATTATATTCATCTCTCGCCGGGTTATTGTCATTCAGCTGTAAAAACCCTGTAACTATGAGGTTTCACAATAATATCGAAATAAGCTTTGTCTACGGCATCCCTTCCCCATATTCTTGAAGTACTTTCCCCCCCCCTATTAATTACATCCTTCGTCTGCAGATCCGTTATTGCAGTTACTCCCGGACCGGCAATGACCCTGACGATTGTCTCTTCGGGCAAAAACGATTCAACGATAAAGGAATTATTGTCATAAACAAAGAGACTGACCTTTGAAGGTGCTTCAATAGTGAATCTGAGATCCTGACCTGTAAGTACATCCCTTATTCTGTTCAGAACACCTTCCGGCAGCCGATACAGGTCTGCAGGGTTATCAGGAATCGTAAGGACAAACAAAGATGCATTAGCATATCTCGATTGCAACAGTATTGGCCATCCTGCTGCTCCGTCAAGACTTGTGATATCTTCCCAGGAATCGTTTGTAAAGTATTGTATCTGTGGGATAAGAATTGATTTTTCAGATTGGTACGACCCTCTCCATCCTGTCGAGAAATCTTTTACAAGAGCTTTCCTGTCAGATGTCTGCAGCTCTACTATATCTCCTATTCCTTTTCCCTGCAAGGCTTTAAGCAAGCCTGAAGTTATTGTAACATCTTTGCCTGCCATCAACCTGTTTTCTATCTTTTTTACAATGCCCGTATCAAAGCTTGCGGTCTCTGTCAGAAATATCATTTTACCGGTATCCGGGAAGTAGGGAACAATATTCATCGGAACGCCAATCATGCCCATATAGTTCTGAAGAAAGTCCTCTCCATAGGAATGAAATGGTTTATAGCTCATAATACCAATGGGATTACCGAGTTTACCCAGGAAACCGTCAACTGTCTCAAATGTATATCCGGCGGCCCTTGCTATTGTGGTGGCTTTGACGGTACTCCCGTCAGCTTTTTTTACAGGCTTCATCATCTCGTCGAAATCAAAGCTGGGCTTGATATCCTGCCATGCTGAACGGTCCCTATAACTTACCGGCCGTTGCAGCTGCCTGAAATCGAATAATGTAATCTCAGGTGCTTTGGCGAAAAGGGTAAGCCACAATTGCTCGGCATAACGATCGATATAAGGCATTCCGCCTGTATCTACCCAACCTCCACCGTTTCCACCTGGCTTAAGATTTTCGAAGTACCTGAATACAAGATAACTTTCATACTGCTGAAGGTGTTGTCCGGGAGCATCCGGATCGCGGGTTTCAGTTCCGGTATAAATCCCGTCAAACATTGCCGGTTCAGTCTCAAGGTTAAAGCCCAGTGCCTGGAAATGTTCGTACCAGTTGGGATATTTCACTACTATTTTAACATTGGGATTAACTTTTTTAGCGGGATCAATTATAAGCTCCCGGGCTGCCTTGGTCATCTGCTCCAGCCTGAACTGTGTCCATGAACGATTACCCTTTTCTTTTATGCATAACGGACATTTACAGTCTGTGAAGAAAAAATCATCAAGAATGATCTCATCAAAATGTTTTGCTGTAAACTCTACAATTTCCTTTATCTTCTTTCGGTGTTCCGGATTTGAATAGCAGAATGTCTCGAACCTGTTCATTTCATTTACTGTAAGTGTGATACCACCGGCAGTCTTTACTCCCCTGCTTTTGAAAAATTGCTTTGCAGCTTCTATCGTGCTATCGCTTACAAGAATAAGATCTCTGTGAGTCTCGAGGTAAATTTTATCAACATGTACCTGGTCTGAAATTTCATTCCAGACTGACCTGAGCCATTTAGTATTATTCATTTGCCTTACTTCATAGGCACGCGCATATACTGCTACTTTGAAGTTATTATAATACCCATTTTCAGGACTAATGGCAACAGACACCAGCGATATTGCTATACATAAAAAGGTCAGCAGTACAGATTTCTTCATTTTGTCAATTATTTATTTTTCTTGTTATCACTTCTGAATTGCAGAGCGGGAAGGCCGGTTTTGTTGAACAGCGATGCTACAGAACCATTGTGCCAGCAATAACGCACCGACACAGGATCCGGCACATCAGGTGATGATACAATTACAGTATTGCCGGAGATTGATGCACTGGCTCTTACATATTTCCCATTTTTCCCTGCTATTTCAAAACCTTTGAGTTTCCCGCCAGCAGCAACGAGTCCGCCATCAGTATGATCAAACACTACTCTCAGAGATTTTCCCTCCCGTGTTGCCGACTTAAATTCCGGGCCGTTTACCGGTTCACTGATCCCATAATCATTATTCAGAGCCAAGTTTGCCAGCCTGTCTCCTACTTCGATCTTATAGGGAGGATGAATATTATTTACAGTGGCAATATCCAGGGTTACAACCATACCTGTATGTGGTAGTTTGAGCGCCTGCTGCTGGGCCTCCCGCAGATATGCTGCTTCTGTTGAATCAGCACCTGAATAAACATAAGGTGCTATCTGTACGAAATAGAAAGGAAAATCCTTAATATCCCAGTTTTTTCTCCAGCTTTTTATCATAACAGGAAAAATTTTGGCATATTGGCCGGCTCTTCCAACATTTGTCTCGCCCTGATACCATATTGCTCCCCTGATACTATAAGGGACAACAGGGTTTATCATTCCATTGTAAAGGACTGTTGGATAATTTGGCCCGAGTTGCCTTGGGCGATCCTTTACGGAGAAGTCATTTTTAGAGAGGTCAAAGATGTAGAATTTGTTACCTATAAATTCAGCTACCGGTTTATATTTCCATTCACCGGCAAGTGGTATGGAAACAGATTTATTATTCTTTTCAGACAGGTTCAGTTGAGCCGGTTTACCCCAGATACCGCCCCCGCCCTGTGTATCTATCACACGTACGGCGACAACATTTTTTCCTTCCTTAACAATACCTGCCGGAATGTTATAAAACCTGTCAAGTTGCCATACACCAGAAACCTCATTGGAACCAACGAGAGTACCGTTGAAATATGTACGGTCCATGTCGTCAACAGGACCCAGTGAGAGAACAAGATCGTGATTTTTCATGCCTGCAGGGATATCAATAGTCTTACGGTACCAGACAGCACCGTCAAATTCGCCAATTTGTGTTTCAAAATTGGCAGGCAACTCCATCTTGTTCCAACCTGAATCATCAAAACCAATAAGAGGTACACTGTCATCATCAAAATGAAGATCTTTGTAGGTATCCTCACCTGTTCCGTTAAGACCGGTTTGTTTGTGACCTTCAAGCCACTTCACATATTCCTTCAGTTTGGATCCCTTGCCAGCAATATCTTCAATATCTTTTCTGAATTCCCCTGCAGCCAGAAGCGAAGCAGAAGGAATCCATGACTCAACTGGTGTTCCCCCCCATGATGATTCTATAAGTCCGACAGGTACGTTCATCTCCCTGTTTAATCTTCTTCCGAAGAAATATCCAACGGCGCTGAACAGTTTAACAGTCTCAGGATCACAAACCAACCACCTTCCCCCACAATCATCGAGTGGCTCCGCTGATATTTTTCTTTCAACAATAAAAAGCCTGATATCGTTGTTTGCCGATGAAGCAATGGCCGATGTGGCGTGCATGATTGTATCAACGGGAGGCCATCCGGCCATCGGCATTTCCATATTTGACTGACCTGAACAGATCCATACCTCACCTGTCATTACATTCTTAACAGTAATCGTGGTATCATACGCTGCAATATCTATAGTATAGGGTCCCCCTGCACCGGGTGTTTTTAGCCTGGCTGACCACTTACCGTCCATACCGGCAATAGCTTTGCTTTTCTCACCCCAGCTCGCAGTAATATTGATTTCCTGGCCGGGCGCTGCTTTACCCCATATTCCGGCTTCAGTATCTCTCTGAATCAGCATGTTGTCGCCAATAACAGATGGGACTGTCAGAGACGATGGAGTTTTATGGCACCCTGATAATACAAGGGCAACAATAAAAATAATAACGGCTCTCTTCATAGTTTTATGTAAGATAAAAAATTGTTACCCCAAGTTAAGAAATTCCCAACATTACTGCTATATGTAAAAGCCTCATTATACAAATTGTACCTGCTTCACATCGTCTTTCTCCTGATAGTGACCCTCTTTCCTGTGTATGTTATACTGTTATCGGGTACTGCATCTGCTTTGAAAGGAACAGGTCTTTCCGGATCAATCCAGACAATATTAAATGTTCGGCTGACAGGCATCCCCGCAAATGACCCCTTCCTTTCTCCGATAGTCAGTTCGCTTTTCTCATCATTATAAATGAATTCTATTGTACTGTAATCTCCTTTTTCATAGTTATAATTAACTCCTTCATCTTCATAAAATGAAAACCTGCCATCCATACCGGTATATATAAAAAGCGTAACCGGAGCAGACGTCTTCTCTCCAGTATACTGAATTTCAGGACCTGCAGGTAAAACGGACCCCTGCTTAACAAAGAGAGGCATTCTTTCATAGGGAGCATCAGCACTTATCACTTTTCCTCCATTATAGAAGTTAC
>DATFLA010000345.1:0-2236 GCA_035268305.1 Bacteroidales bacterium
TCAGCTCATACTGATATTATAACAGCATCTGTTGAAGCATTTATCGACGCCCTTTCAAAAATAAATTAAAAATTCAATCCCCCGGAGGGCAGGGGGCAACAGGATGCAGTAAGAACTTAAAATAATGACAATGAAGTCAAAAACACTTTTTGATAAGATATGGGACCGACATGTGGTGCGATCCATAAACGGAGGACCGGATGTTTTATACATAGACAGGCATTACATACACGAGGTAACGAGTCCGCAGGCATTTAACGGACTAAAATCGAGAGGAATACCTGTCTTCAGACCTGAAAGAACAATTGCTACTGCCGATCATAATATACCGACAAAAAATCAGCATCTGCCTATTGTTAATGATCTGTCGAGGACTCAGGTTGATAAGCTCGATGAGAACTGCCGGACATACGGAATACAGTATTTTGGTATTAACAACCCGAAAAACGGAATTGTACATGTTATTGGTCCCGAGCTGGGATATACCCTGCCGGGCATGACAATTGTTTGTGGTGACAGTCATACCTCAACACACGGTGCATTCGGCACGATAGCTTTCGGGATAGGTACAAGTGAGGTTGAGATGGTGCTGGCTTCCCAGTGCATCATTCAGCCCAAACCGAAAAAAATGAGGATTACTCTTAATGGCAGACTATCATCCGGTGTTACATCGAAGGATATTATTATGTTCATCATCTCGCAGATATCTGCCAGCGGTGCCACGGGTTATTTTGTTGAATACAGCGGGGAAGCCATAAGGAGCCTGAGCATGGAGAACCGCATGACAATATGCAATATGAGCATAGAAATGGGCGCCAGGGGCGGACTTATTGCTCCCGACGAAGTTACTTTCAGCTACCTGCGTAATTTAAAGTCAATACCCGGTGTCGATGATTTTGATACAGCGCTGGCCGGCTGGAAGGAGCTGAAAACCGATGATGATGCTGTCTTCGACAAGGAGCTTGTCTTCGAAGCAGCCGATATAAGCCCTATGATAACATATGGCACAAACCCGGGTATGGGCATGGCCGTGGATGGTACTATCCCATTGTCGGAAAGGGGCGAATATGAAGCTTCAGCTTCTTTTATCAAGTCGCTTAACTACATGGGCTTTAAGCCTGGAATGAAGCTTCTCGGACAGCCTGTCGACTATGTCTTCATAGGAAGCTGTACTAACGGAAGGATAGAAGATTTCAGGGCTTTTGCAAGTATAATAAAAGGAAAAAAGAAAGCCGACAATGTAATTGCACTGATAGTACCCGGTTCAAAAAAGGTAGAGCTGCAAATGAACGAGGAAGGACTGACAGAGATTTACAGGGAAGCAGGATTTGAGGTAAGACAACCAGGCTGTTCTTCCTGCCTTGCAATGAACGATGACAAGATAGCACCCGGGAAATACGCTGTTTCCACATCCAACAGGAACTTTGAAGGACGACAGGGCCCCGGAGCCAGGACATTGCTTGCCAGCCCGTTTACTGCTGCAGCGGCTGCCATAACCGGGAAAATAACAGATCCCCGGGAATTTATAACTGAAGATATGAACCTTTAAATGATCTGATATGACCAAGACAAAATTTGAAATACTCGATACTACATGTGTTCCATTATCAC
Organism: Bacteroidales bacterium; assembly: GCA_035268305.1. Taxonomy (GTDB): domain Bacteria; phylum Bacteroidota; class Bacteroidia; order Bacteroidales; family VadinHA17; genus LD21. The sequence goes on from DATFLA010000345.1 coordinate 1,612, forward strand.
TGGAAAACATCGATACAGATCAGATTATACCTGCCAGGTTCCTCAGTGCAACCTCGCGTGAAGGATTCGGAGATAATCTCTTTCGCGACTGGCGATATAAAAAGACGGGTGAAGTAAATGATGAATTTGTACTTAATGATCCTCAATACAGCGGCAAGGTCCTTGTTGCAGGCAAGAACTTCGGAAGCGGTTCAAGTCGCGAGCATGCTGTATGGGCAATATACGACTATGGATTCAGGGCTGTGGTATCCAGCTTCTTTGCTGATATATTCAAGAACAATTCACTTAATAACGGGCTTTTGCCCATAGTAGTAAGCGAACAGTTCCTGCAGAAGCTCCTGGATCTTGTACAGAAGGATCCCTCAACACAGGTAAGGATAAATCTTGCCGAACAGACATTTACAATAGTTTCTACAGGCGATATGGTAAGTTTCGACATCAACCCGTATAAAAAAGAATGCCTGCTAAATGGCCTGGATGATATAGATTTCCTTCTGAATATGAAGAACTTAATAGAAGACTATGAGACTCAAAAAAGTATAGCAAAATGAGAGTTGAAATAATGGATACTACCCTAAGGGATGGAGAACAGACGCAGGGAGTGTCATACTCTCCGCTCGAGAAA
>DATFLA010000346.1:0-2062 GCA_035268305.1 Bacteroidales bacterium
AAGTCGGCAAGTACCGACTGCCCGTTATCGGCATCCTTGTCGAGCAGTATAAGCTTTGAATCTTCACCTCCGATTTCAATGACAGTTTTTACTTCGGGATATAACTCCGATGTTGAACTTACCTGTGCAATTATCTCATTGATAAAAATACCTCCGATGAGTTTTGCAGCCAGTCTTCCTCCAGAACCAGTCAGAGCAATACCTTTTATTGTTTTCCCGGAATACTTACCGAGGATAAATGACAGTCTTTCCCTTAAAACATGAAAGGGTTTACCATGAACATAATCATAAAAATCCTCAAGAATATTATTGCAGGCATCAGTGACAGCTGTATTCAATGATACAGATCCAATGTCAAAGCCTAAATAGACTACATTTTCAGGGATAATACCGGAGGATATGCTGGCTTGCATAAAGAGGAGTTTTTAATGTCAAAACTATTCTTCAGGTCCGGGTTGATATTATCAAATATACTAAATAATGAGTTAATGTTCAAATAAACTTACTGGATTGAAGTTGTCATATATCAGTGGAATAATCCTGTACAGACATACCCGGCTCACATCCATTCTTCACTCAGCACTTCACCACCGATGCCAATCACAGTACTTTTTACCGGTACTTTCCCTGATGCTTTGGCCTGAGCTGTCTTTACCATCTGTAAAAGACCTCCGCAGCATGGAACTTCCATCATCATGACGTTTATTGTATTGATCTTTGCTTTATCGATCAGTGCGGTAAGTTTCTGAACATAAGATTCGGTACCATGATCCAGTTTCGGGCAGGCTATTGCCAGTGATTTGCCCCGCAGATATTTACTGTGAAACGAGCCTGTTGAAAATGCCACACAATCAGCCGCAAGAAGAAGATCGGCTCCATTGAAATACGATGCTGAAGGGTTGATAAGATGCATCTGAACAGGCCATTGCCTTAACTCTGAAGGCTGGTCGTACAGTATTGTACCGAAAGCAGCCGGGACAGTTTTTTCAATTACCATAGCCCTCGATCCCGGGCATCCTCCGTTACTGTTGTGAATATGTTGTGTATTAATGTTTTGTTTCATAACTAATGCTTCATCATATGGCTCGGCTTCCCTTGTTTCAATTTCTATTGCACCTGTAGGACAATGACCTATACAATCACCCAGGCCATCGCACATCACTTCACTAACAAGTCTTGCTTTTCCGTCTATCACCTGCAGGGCTCCTTCATGACAATTGGGGATACACTGGCCGCAACCGTTACAAAGCTCTTCGTCTATTTTAAGTATCTCTCTTTTCATCTTTTTCCTGTCTATTATATTCTTTTTACAAAAGTGATATTAATCGACAGGGTAAAATGTAACATATGTTACATTTTTAATTAGCTTTGTAAAAAATGACTATTGATACAGACAGGCTGGCCCGGTCGCCGCTATTCCGGGGATTGACAGGGAGGGACTTTGAGGCCCTTCTGAATGTCACCGTATACAGAACAAGGAATTTCAGGGCGGGTACAATGATAGCGCAGAGCGGTGAGCCTGTTAGTTCACTTATTATTGTAACCGAAGGTAAAGTGAAAGGGGAGATGGTTGATTACGATGGAAGGATAATAAAGATTGAGGATATCCCGGCTCCCGGAGCTTTGGCCCCTGCCTTTATGTTCGGCCGCAGGAATATATATCCTGTGAATGTGATAGCCCTTACTGATTCTGTTTTATTTTATATTGAAAGAAAGGATCTCCTGGATCTATTTATGAAAAGTGAGAGGGTGCTTATCAACTTTCTTGATATGGTAGCAAACAGGTCACAGTTTCTATCCGACAAGATAAGATTTCTAAGTTTTAAGACAATACGATCAAAGCTTGCGCATTATCTCCTTGGTCTGTCAGAAAAACATGGTAATACTTTCAGGCTTGACCTTACCCAGGAAGGACTGGCGGAGTTTTTTGGAGTCACCCGTCCTTCCGTGGCAAGGGAACTTGGCAGGATTGAAGCTGAAGGCTATATATCTGCCAGTGGTAAAAACATTGTTATCCTTGACAGGAATGGTCTGTCTGAGTGTGTCTCGGTCTGAGAGCTGG
>DATFLA010000347.1:0-5433 GCA_035268305.1 Bacteroidales bacterium
ACAGCCGACGGTGAAGCAAAAAGGAATGATGAGGAATTTGCATATGTTGCTGCGTGGGAATATTCAGGGGAAGGAAAACCTCATGTCCTTCATAAGGAAGAACTGAAGTTTGAAGAAGTTGAACTTAAAGTAAGAAGCTACAAATAAAAGCACAAGGGTTGATTCTTTATTATCCCCCTCCCGGGAGGGGCATGGGGTGAATTCCTCCAGGGTGCTAAGGCTTAAAAAACTTATACAACACTGTGTACACCCTTACCCGGAGTAAGAGTATAACGATATAATGACAATATAACGATATAACAAATTAACAATACTACTTATGAAGCTCACACTTAAGATATGGCGACAGAAAAACTCAGAGTCAAAAGGTGAATTTGTTACTTACCCTATGGACAATGTATCGCCTGAGATGTCATTCCTTGAGATGCTTGATGCTCTCAATAAAAGACTCATTGAGCAGGACAAGGACCCGATAGCTTTCGATCACGACTGTCGTGAGGGTATATGCGGATCGTGCGGAATGTATATTAACGGCCACCCCCACGGACCTGTTCCGGCAATTACAACATGTCACCTATCAATGCGTTACTTCAGCGATGGAGAGACTGTATGGGTGGAGCCATGGCGTGCGAAACCATTTCCTGTTATCAAGGATCTTATTGTCGACAGGACTGCCTTCGATAAGATACAGATAGCGGGAGGTTACATAAATATAAATTCCGGGGCCGCTCCCGATGCAAATTCAATCCTTATACCCAAAAAAAACGCTGATGAGGCCTTCGATTCGTCAATCTGCATTGGATGTGGTGCCTGCGTGGCTGCATGCAAAAATGCCTCGGCAATGCTTTTTGTTTCAGCCAAGGTTTCACAGTTGGCTCTTCTTCCCCAGGGACGTATTGAAGCAAAAGACAGGGTCAGGGCCATGGTTGAAAAGATGGACGAGCTTGGCTTCGGAAACTGTTCAAACACAGGAGCCTGCGAGGCTGAATGCCCCAAGCAAATAAAACTTACAAATATTGCCCGACTTAACAGGGAGTTTTATAAGGCTTTCTGATAGCTGTTAAAACAAAAGACTAACCGGGGTTACTGAACAAGATGGAAGACAATTCCCTTCTTATTCCGTTCACCCCGTTCTTTTTTATATCTCAGTCATAAAAGAAAATTATATCAGGTAAGAACAAGTCTTAAAGTTATATTTATTGGATATTAACAAGGAATAAACAATCATATCATGAAAAAATATATTGCCTTACTTGCCCTTCTTCTGATTATTACCCCGGTGAAAGCACAGGTTATTGATAATCGTGATCCGCAAATAAAGAAGATGGAAGATGATATTTCACGTGAGAACATAGAGAAGAACGTAAGAACTCTTGTCGGTTTTTATACTCGTCACGACCTGAGTGTACAGGATGATCCCGAAAAAGGAATAGGTGCAGCATGGAAATGGATAAAAAAAGAAATGGAGAAGAATATTCCCGGTTCCGGTGGGAGACTCTCCGTGGCATTTGAGGATTATAGCACCGGAGGTAAAGGAGAAAGAATCCCTCATAAGGTAGCTTTGAAAAATGTGGTAGCCACTATTAAGGGAACTGATCCTTCCGATGACAGGATAATTGTAGTAAGTGCCCATCTCGATTCGAGGGCAACAATTGACGATGACAGCACCAGCTGTGCTCCGGGGGCAGATGATGATGGATCGGGAGTAGCAGCTGTCCTAGAGCTGACAAGGGTACTTTCGAAGGAAAAATTTCCGGCAACAATTGTTCTGATGGCTGTCTCGGGCGAAGAACAGGGATTATACGGATCACAGCATATGGCAACCAAGGCAAAAGATGAAAACTGGAACATTATAGCCATGCTCAATAATGATATGATTGGCAACAGCCGCTCGAGCGGAACCCTGCTGGATGACAATATGAAGCTGCGTGTATTCAGTGAAGGCATTCCCGCTGTTGAAACGAAAAGGGAAGCTGCTCTCAGGAAATATACCTCGGGTGATAACGACAGCAAATCGAGGCAACTGGCCCGATATGTAAAAGAGATTGGTGAGCGTTATGTTGACCAGCTGGGTGTAACACTGGTCTTCAGGAACGACAGGTTTGGCCGCGGAGGTGATCAGGCCCCCTTTTCCAGGGCCGGATTCACTGCCGTCAGGTTATGCGAGTTCAATGAAAACTACGATCACACTCATAAAGTACCCGGAGTGGTGAATGGTATAAAGGAAGGGGACCTGCCGGAGTTCGTCGATTATGAATATGTGAGGAAAAACACTTGTGTTAACCTGGCAGTTATATCAGATCTCGCCCTAGCACCCTATGAACCTGTAAATTGCAATATGGTAGTCTCAGGACTTACAAACTCAACAACCTTAAGGTGGGACACACCACAAAAAGGGCAAAATCCGGCTGGTTATTATGTCCTTATTAGAGAGACATACAAACCTTTATGGGAAAAGAAGATCTTTGTAACAGGTACTGAGGTTACCCTCCCCTATTCAAAAGATAACTATTTCTTTGCTGTCCAGTCTGTTGATAACAAGGGGCATGAGAGCCTTGCCGTTTTCCCCGGTGTGGCAAGAAGATAAAGCATTATGACCCTTTTATTATAATTTCCAAACAGTAAAACTCAGTCCTGTCTTCAGATACAAACAGACTCTATTTCAGCTACTGTTTTAGGAATGGGTTTGCCAAGCAGCTTATGTCCGTTATCAGTTATCAGAACGTTATCTTCAATCCTTATACCACCTACCGGCATATATTCAGGAAGCTTTCCATAATTGATGAATTCGGTAAATCTGCCTTCAGACTTCCATTGATCAATTAGTTCCGGAATAAAGTAACACCCTGGCTCAACAGTAAATACATGTCCTGTCGTATAAGGCAGGGCGAACCGCAGGAAAGCAAGTCCGAACTGGTCGCTCCTTTTCACCTCATCATTATAACCCACATAATTCTCTCCAAGTCCTTCCATATCATGAACATCGAGTCCCATCATATGACCAAGTCCGTGAGGCATAAACAAAGCATGTGCACCGGCGGCAACTGCTTCTTCAACATCGCCTTTCATGAGACCTAGATCCTTCAGCCCTGAAGCGAGTATCCTGCATGCCATAAAATGCAGATCACGATTCGACATTCCCGGATGAGTTGCATTGATAGTATCAGTATTGGCTTTTAAGACAATTTCATAAATCTCTTTCTGCATCTGGCTGAATTTACCACCCACTGGGGTTGTTCTTGTGATATCAGCAGCATAATGCATATCTGATTCTGCCCCTGCATCGGTTACCATCATCCTGCCTTTTTTAAGTATGTTCACATGCATGTGATTATGCAGGGTCTGGCCGTTAATGCTTAAAATTATCGGGAATGAGGTACCGGCACCCTTAGCCAGTGCTATCCCTTCAATAGTACCGAAAATCTCCTTTTCAGTAACACCTTCCTTGCACATCTTCATAGCTGTAACATGCATATCATAGGCCACACTGAGTGCTTTTTCTATTTCGGTAATTTCTTCAGGCTCTTTAACCGACCTCATGGTGATAACAGCCTTTATTAGTTCAACGGAAGCCTTTGATTTCATCTGGCAAGGGTTTTCCTTGAGCAGTGAACCAAGGGTCATTTTCGCCTCTCCCCTGTAAGGAGGCAGGAAATGGATAGTCCTGCTTTTTGATATTGCTTCATGTATAACGCCTTCCAGGTCAGATAAGGGAGCTGTTTCCTTTATACCGCACTGAAGGGCAAGCTCTTTAACTGTGGGTTGAGGACCCATCCATATAATATCATCCATATCACAGTCGTTGCCAAAGAGCCTGTCAACACCTGTGTCAAAATCCATCAGACCTACAAAACCGGGCATATCGAGACCGAAAAAGTAAAGGAAATCGCTGTCCTGTCTGAAATGATAAGTATTGTCGGGATAATTCATTGACGCTTCAACATTGCCGATGAAAAGGCCGATACCTGATCCGATCTTGTTATGGAGAGTTTCTCTCCTCCTGTTATATACCTCACTTTTAAACATAATGGAATTTATTTATCGTTTTAATCCTCTAATTTAACACCCTTGCACGGATAAAGCAACCGGGTAACGGTAATATTTTCAGTGAGAAGGAAACCCTCCGTAGCTTATTACTCCTTTTTTTCAATGCTCCAGCCGAATTTCAGACCAAAAACAAACCAGGCAAGTGCCAGAGTTCCAAGTGCAAAAATGGTATCTCCGATAATTCTTAGCCATTTCAGTGTGACCAATGCCGGTTGCTGCATGAATTCAGCCGAACGGGCATACCATAATCCTTCTTTCACACTTGCAACTGTCTGTGCAAGTCCGATTGGAAGAATGCTTATCAGCACCATTGCCGTCAGCCCGATGTTTATGCTCCAGAAAGCAAACCTTATCCATTTCTGTTTCCATACAGCTTTCCTGTTCATATCACGCAGTACAAAGAGCATAAGACCTATTCCAAGCATACCATACACTCCGAATAATGCAGTGTGACCATGCACCGGAGTTGTATTGAGTCCCTGCATATAGTAAAGGGCAATTGGCGGATTTATAAGGAAACCGAATATTCCGGCACCAACAAGGTTCCAGAAACTTACTGCTATAAAACTGTAAATAGGCCATTTGTATGCTTTGATCCATTCCGTACTCCTGCTCAGGCTCAGGTTATCCCATGCTTCATATCCCATTAATACAAGGGGTACGACTTCAAGAGCGCTGAAGGTTGCACCCAGGGCCATTACAGCAGTAGGTGTTCCTGTAAAGTAAAGATGATGGAACGTACCCAGTATACCACCGCTAAGGAAGATTATTGTAGAAAACAGGACAGCAGTAGTAGCAGTTGCAGCCTTGAGTATCTTCAAACGCACAAACAGGAAAGCCACTACAACGGCTGCAAACACCTCAAAGAATCCTTCTACCCAGAGATGAACTACCCACCATCTCCAATATTCCGCTATAGCAAGATTAGTCTGTCTTCCCCACATCAGACCTGCCCCGTAAAATGCAGCAATGGCAACTGTCGATATAAGAAACAGTACAAGGAGGCTCCTGTTTTCCGACTTTTGTCGTAAAGCGGGCCATATTGCCCGCCCCATAAGCAGGAGCCAGATAATAAGACCGATAAATAGAAATAATTGCCAGAAACGACCCAGATCAACATATTCATACCCCTGGTGACCAAACCAGAAGTTCTGAACAAGACCCAGCCGCTGCATTACACCCAACCATTGTCCGGCCATAGATCCAAGGACAATTATCAGAAGCGCTATGAAAAGGAAGTTAACACCAAACTTCTGAAACCTGGGTTCAACTCCTGAAATAGCGGGCGCATAATATAAACCGGTTGCAAGCCACGAAGTTGCGATCCAGAAAATAGCTATCTGTATATGCCATGTGCGGGTTACCGGATAAGGAAGAAATTTCGCA